>JAUXAE010000110.1 GCA_030620035.1 Dehalococcoidales bacterium | reverse complement strand
TCTACGTTGACCTCCCCGCGGCGGAAACGCCGCAAGCCCTGGCCACCGATATCCTTGGCCTGCCGCTCTCTGGCTGTGAGCCAAAATCAGGCTACGGGATAAAGGTCTATGCCCTTGACCTCGACGGCAAGCCGGAGTGGGGATGCCTGAATGTCCTGACTGTCACAGCACCGCCTGCGGTATACAAGGGGACAATAAGCAAAAAGGAGCTGGAGTATGATGAAGCTCGCGCTTCCATTCCGGCCTACAATATCTCCCAAAACAAAAGAGGACTAGTCCACATCTGGGGGCGCAACGACATGACCACCACCCAGCGGATGGGGATCTGGTGGCAGGTCAAGAACCCGGCTGGCGCGGTGGTCGAGACATACTCCACATGGGAAGCCCTGCCATACACCGGCGCCGGTAGCGCCCACGAGTTCATCGGCGGCAGGTTCACCTTTGATAAGTCGGGAACCTATAAGATAGACGTGGCTCTGTATATGAACCCCGATAACCCGGTGATTGTTGCCCGCTATACCGGGACTCTATGCACTGTTGCGGCAGTTGGGGAATATACTCTCACCGTCTCTGTTGCTACACCGGCGGTTGGCTGGGTAAGCAAGTCGCCAGATAAGCCAAAGTATAGCGCAGGCGAAAAAGTGACCTTGACCGCGTACCTTGACAGCTGGGCTGTCGGTTACTATGTATTTGACCATTGGACAGTTAATGGAGTAACCAAGACCGTCAACCCCATAACCATTACCATGGACGGCAACAAGAATGTGGTCTGCTACTTTAGGGCAATATAGGGGAGGCAGCAAAATTGGCTAACTCTAAAGAGGAATGGCAAAAGTATCAAGAGGCACTACGCAGGGGTGATAAAGAGGCTGCTGCAGAATACTTTAGGCGGTACTTAGAAGCCAAAAAGGCCGAAGGCAAAGGTGGTGGCTCCAGACCTACACTGGTCAATTTAAGTACTAAGGCTAAAGATTACCCTAATGCTGTACCGCTTGAGGATATCCCCCGGGTAATACAGGAAAAGCCGGAATTTTTCGAATTACTCCGTCGTATGGCAGGAAAATAATGCCAGCTACATTAGCGCTCGCTGATTTTGATTTGCCAACCAGGTCAGCCAGTGGCTTTTTATTAAGGTGGATAGTACCACGGCTTGAGCCTGTCCATCTCTATTCTTTTTTAGCTCGTAGATTGCCTTTTCAACTATCAGCACCACAGTCCGACATAATCATCGGAATGGGGCACGGCGATGAAAACGCTTTTACCGGGCAGAATGAGGCCTTAATCCTTGAGGTGGGAAGGTATGACCCGAGAGAGGTCGAGGGGAAGATAATAAAGCTCCTCTCCTGCCAAGCTGGGGTGGCGCTTGGTCCCGATCTGATTAGGAATGGTGCTGCCTGCTTTATGGGCTATACCGACGACTACGTCTGGGTCTGTGACGCCGACCTGGCCTCAAGACCCTGGGCGGACGAGATGGCAGCCACCAGCTTGATGCCGGTGATTGACGGGCTGAACGCCCTGCTTGATGGCAAGACGGCAGAGGAAGCCTTTGAAATAGAGCTTGAGGGCTACAGGAGAAATGCCGAGCTGGAAGAGGACGAGCTGATAAGGGCTTGCCTTGAGTTCAACCGGGGAAATGCAGTGCTGCTGGGTGATGGAAGTGCCAGGGTTAGACCAAGGCCGGGGTTGGCCCTGCCCTTCCGGATACTTCCCCCACCCCCTATTATTTTGCCTATCTCTTGACAACCACAATGATAAGCACTAGACTTTTAAGAGGAGGTGATGATTAGAGCATAGTTGACAAACTAAAATATCTGTGCTTAGAATTAGGTACTTAGAGGCGGGAAGCAACCTCGGGATAAACTCGAGGCTTCCCGCCTCTGTTATTCCAAGGTTGCACCGTCTCCCCCAAAGGGGGATTAAGAACCGGGGAAGTAACCCTCAAGAATAAGGGCTATGAGAACTTCCCCGGTTCTCTCTTATTCGGGGGGGTGCTTCCCCACAAGGAGGAGAGATGGTAAAGATTCCAGATCCCAAAGAACTGGTCGATTCGGTGGCCGACGGCGCTCTTGAGGTAATCAAAGGCCCAGCCAGGATAGCCGATAATGTCGCTGCCGTGGCCAATACCTATGCCAAGGAGATGCACACCAACCTCGATGACGTCCAGAAGCGAATGCCTGATGACCCGGCAGTAATAGCTGACTTTGCCATAAAGACGGTGGGGCAGACGGTAAAGGCCGGGATTGGTCTCTTCAAGGGAATCGGCAAGGGCACTATGGACACCTTTGAAGGTGTGGAAGGTCAAATCAAAAGGGTAACCGGGTAAAGGAGGAGGGTTATGTACAAAAACCTTAAAGAAGTTCTAGTCGATGCAACGAAGTTCCCGGCGGCGATAGAAGGGAAGCTTCCTGAGGGGGCACCGAAGATTTCTACCATGCTGACGGACGCAGCCGGGAAGATCCCGGCCATACCCGACTTCCCCATGGAGATCCCCGACCTGCCGGCACCGCCGGAGCTGCCTGAAGCGCCAGCAGGGCTAAGGGGACTCGGCGGGCGCCGGTTTGTCACCGGGGTCGAGGTGACAACGGTACCCCCAGGAGCGCCAGTCATTACCAAGCCGCTGGGGGAGGAAATCCTATCTTAAGGAGGAAACATGATAAAAATAGCAGGACTTTCAGCACTAGCTAAAAAGGAAATCACCCTGTATGGGTCCAGGTTCACCATGGCCAGCCTCGATGCTGAGGAGCAGTCTATCCTTGAGGACAACTTCAATAAGCTGCTGGGCACTGCCGACAGCCAGGTAAGAAAAATCCTTGAGCTGAGGATTGACACCATCGTCGCCGGCATTATGACCATCAAGGAGAAGCTGAATCGCCGCAAGTTCCGCGGCATGAACCCGGCCGACATGGAAATCGGTTTCGGCTTCATCAGGCCGCAGTTTGTCAGGCACAATACAGCCAAAAGGACTGACTGGGATGTGACCCTGACCGGCATGGCTGCTGCTAGCTACGACGACGGGCTCGATGAATCTTCGGGCGTCGGCTTTGTCCTCTCTGAGGACTTTGGTATAATCATCAGTCACTTGGTCAGCCAGGTATCACCGGAGCCATTTGTCAGGTCGGTGCACTTCCAGATTGGGCGTATCAACCTCATTCCTGAGGAAGTCAGCGACATCATGCTCGGCGACAATGAGAATGGACTAGCTGTATACCCCATTCCCACCAAGATTGTCTTGCCCGAGGATGAGCTCCTGGCTACCGCTATCGGACTCGCCGGTGATGAGTACCTGAAGCTTGGTGGCCTAGTAGTCGGGCTTGGGCGTATCCTAAAGGCGGAAGATCCAGCCCCTTGGGCCTAGTAATTGGCTGATTAACCTTCTTTGTTAGACACATAAAGAGGAGGAGGTGTATATGGACACAGTTCTTTTGAAGGAGAGCCATGAGAACCTCTTTTTGAAAGAGGGTTTTCTCCTAGCGCTCCAATTTGCCCAAGGCTGGGCAGCCTTCAGAATACTCGGCGGTGAACCCTCCAATGTCAAGCCATACTCACTGGGAGAGGTGGGTAACGGGGAAAA
>JAUXAE010000053.1 GCA_030620035.1 Dehalococcoidales bacterium | reverse complement strand
CCTTAATCTCGCCGCTCAGGACCCGTGCCGCAACGAAGCTTCCCGACTCAATGACTACGCTAAGACCTGATTCTACGATGACGGTGCCAGTGAGGATACTTACGCTACCAGAGACGACGGCCTGAACTCCTAGGCCAGATTCGACAACAACATTAAGGCCGGAGTCGACTACTACGGCACCACTTTTCAGCTCATAGATGTCGTGGACTTCTTCTATGTGGAGGCCGGATTCAACGGTTACTACACCTGTGGTCACCTGTACCTGCCCGGAGAGGATTGAGGTTATCTGTACCGCACCGGAGGTTACGACTACTACGCCCGAAACCTCAACATCGCCGCCCTCAACCTTAATCTCGCCGCTCAGGACCCGTGCCGCAACGAAGATCCCCGACTCAATGACTACGCTAAGACCAGACTCAACGATGACGGTGCCAGTGAGGATACTTACGCTGCCAGAGACGACGGCCTGAACTCCTAAGCCAGATTCAACGACTACATTAAGGCCGGAGTCCACTACTACGGCACCGCTCCTTAGTTCGTAGATGTCGCGGACTTCTTCTATATGGAGGCCTGATTGGGTGACTACACGCAGGCCTGATTCGACGACGACAGCAAGGCCAGAAGCCAGGTAAATGCCAGAAGCAAGGTAGACACCAGAGGCTACTTGAACACCTAACCCCGACTCGACTACAACTGACAGGCCAGAGGCTAGGTAGACACCAGACTCAACAATTACATTAAGCCCTGATGAGACCTGAACCTCTACATCAACAAACATCTGGCCCGACACGTTTACGGCAAGCTTTCGGTACTCACCGGAAACATAGTCATAGCCCTCCATGGTGATGAGCCCAGAGGTAATGTGAACAGACTCGGGCAGGGTGTTCAGCACCCTGAACGAGACACCGGCCACTATCTGGGTGCTCAGGGCACCGCCAAAGGTGACCTCACCGGTGGCGGGGCTGAAGGAGCTTATTCCTATCGTCTCGTACAGGGCATCGCCTGACAGGATGAGAATGCTCTTGCCAGTAAGGTAGTCGTTCACGCCGATGAGGTTGCTGTCTACCAGTGAGCTGCCATCGCTGGCGCCATCGCTGGTGGTTAGGCCAGTGTAGGCGGTCAGTGTTCTAACCAGTTCTTCCCTTGCTAGTGCATGTCCCTTACCCATGGTAGCAAACTCCTCTTCCTATACCTCGTGCCGTGAAAGGGCGTACGACCTGTTAACTATCGGCCTATAGTTCACCAAAGGCCTCTGCTGGGTGGTAAACATTACATCATCTCCATAGCTCGTCCCCGCCGAGTTGGTGGCGAAGGCCCTGAAGTGGTACTCAGTGTTGGGTGTCAGGCCGCTTATCTCCTGCGAGAAGGTCTCGCCGGTCTCCTTGTTTGCGGTGGCAGTAGTGCTGCCATAATCAGTGGTCCTGCCCCACTCGAAGCCGCATTCGCAGACCTCGCCACCGTCATCATCCAGAGTGAGGTTGAGGGCGGCCAGCTCCTGGCCCACCTCGCTGGCTGCATTGGTGGGTACAGTGGGAAGAAGTGCGTTACAAACAGATGTTACACCACGCAGACAAGGGTAAACATCATTGCAATGGCCAAACATACCCCAAATAGCGGCCAAATCCCAGCCAGCACCGGTGAAGGTGGTCTCAGTTGTCATTTCCGCTGTGGTTTTGCCAGTGCCGCCATCACTTGTTGCCTGGCCAGATGTTTCTGTGTCCCAGAAACAGTTGGTTACTGTTCCAGCAAACTCGCTACCTATTAGTCCACCGACATTGGCTGCACCGCCAGTGGGAGCCCCCGTTGAATAGCAATTATCAATAGTATCGACAAAGCTACTCCCTATGAAACCGCCAATGTTACCCCCGGCGGCAATGACACCAGTAACGTCTCCCCTCGCATAGCAATCACTGATGGTGCTACCGGAGCAAGAGCCGATGAATCCTCCGAGATTATTCGGAGCCCCGCCAGTTCCGGTGATGGTCGCCGTTGAGAAACACCTGCTTATTATGCTTCCGAAAGCGTTAGTTCCAATTAGGCCACCTGTATTGTTGTCGCCGGCCACCTGCCCGGTGGAGTAGCAGGCGGTTATCGTTCCTCTAGAGCAAGAACCAACTAGGGCACCAACATTGTTGTCGCCCGTTATATCGACACTCACCAAGCCAACATTGATTATGGTGCAGCCGCCTATGGCGGTATTACCAAAAAGCCCGACATTACCTTCAAGTGGTCTGTTAATGGTCAGGCTCGTGATGGTAAAACCTCTGCCATCGAAGTGCCCCGAAAAGGAGGGGTCAATGGGGTCAAAACCTAGGCCGGCGTTCCAACCCGAAGTAGCCGAGGCATCAATATCGTTGGCCAGCTCATAATAAGCCGTCAGGTCATTCTCCATGGCCTGAAGGTCAGTCACATTGTAAATAATATATGGATCTGCTAGCGTTCCGCTGCCAGTCATCAATTTACTCCTGTACTACCGCCTCGACCTTGAGTTCCCCGTCCGTCGGGGCCGTTAGAGTGGTTATGGTGCAGCCGATGAAGGGGTGCCAGTCATCCCAGGCCATGCCCACCGATATGCTGCTTTTGGCGGCGCAGTTGAGGGCCGCGTTTATGTCAACGCTGTCAACCACGGTGTTCTTGGTGTTGCCTATCACCTGTATTGAGGCGTCCTGGTCCAGCGTGGACTTGACCTTGAGGAGCAGCCTCTTGCCCCTCTTCCAGTTGGCCATCTCGCTCGGGAAGGCGCCTGCTGACCTAATTGACTCCCGGTAGATTTGAACGGCCTCGGCCGCCTGCCACCTGATTATGTTAAGTATCTCGTCCAGCCTGCTTATGACCGCCGCCAAACCCGGCCATTCAGGGGGTACCTCTCCTGGCGGCGCCCCCGGGGGGGCTACTCCCTCATAAAGGGCTATCAGCCGGTCCAGCCTCTGGACAAGCTCCTCAACATGGTCCCAGGGCGCCTTTCTGGGCGTTGTCGGCTTCGGCGGCGGGTGTATTCCTGGTTCAGGCATAGATATTCTCCTTTTAGCTAAAGAGGGAGACTGAGGCCTTGCCCCCTTCTCCCTCTACTATCTCTAGACTGGGGGTTACCTCCCCCGATTATTCGAAGTCGTATCCCAGGGTCACGAAGCAGCCGGAGTCCATGGTCTCAATGGTCACCTCGGCATCACCCAGGACCTTAACGTTCTTGAGCTCGTCACCTATTATCTCGATGCTGCCGTTGTCCACGGTGGTGCGCAGGCGGTCAACCGTCCTCTCCGTTTGGGTGGTAAGGCCGTCGGTTATTGAATTCGTGAAGCGGTCCTGAAGGGCAATCACCGCCGGCTGGGACCCGTTGTAGTTGTCCACCTTGAGAATATTGGGCACAATCTTGGCATTCCTCTTCTCGCTGGCGAAGACAACGGTGGTTGACTCCATGACTATCGCTCTGCTCGGCATTTCCTACCTCCTTACGGCCACCTCAGCTCGGCGTAATATCGGATAACCTTGGCCAGCTTCCACTGCTCGGCTGTCGGTGCCGCTATCTGCATCAGGTAGCACTTGTTCACCGTCAGGCCCAGGACAACCTTCTCCCAGTCTATCCCCGAATCGACGAAGAGGCGCAGAATGAGGGGCTCCAGGCGGTAAACGGAATAGGTGAAGAGCCGCTTGTCGTCGTAGGGGCTGTCCGATGGCTTAAGTGCCCCCAAGTAGCGGCGCGTGGCACTGCTAACATCGGGCACCATGTTGCTGTACTCAAGCCGGTTCACGTACTCGCCGGCGGGGATGTATAAGTAGGTCATGTAGTTTCCCGGCTTGAAGCCTATCACTGTCTCGTAGAGGGTCTTGGCGCTCTCGGGGTAAATCTTCTCGCCCTCGTCGGAGTTTGAGATGTCGACGTCCTTGAAGTCCTCTTCGGGTATGATGTAGCTCAGGTCGTAGGGGACCTGGTTGACCTTTTCAATCTGAAAGAACTTGCCCTTGACGTGGCTCAGGGAATCGGGCCACTTGTCGGTGAAGCGCACGAAATGACCCTCTTGCAGAAGCTTGGGGACACCGGGGGTCACCGTGGCCTCGGGCATAGGCCGCAGTTCTAGCATAACTTACACCTCCTAATCCATCTCTCCTCTCAAAGGAGAGGTAAGTTTACTTGCTACTATTCGGTTTATTCGGGTTCGGGTTCGGGTTCGGGCTCAGCTACGGGCTCAGCCGGGGGCTCAGGCTGGCTTCTCCTCTTAAGCCGGGCAATCAGTTCCTCTGTATCCCCCCCGGTGTCAAAACCATAATCCTTACAGGCCTGTATCAGTTCAGCCTTACTTAGCTTTTCCCAATGCCTCATATTTAGCTCTCCTTTATATTGGCTACTTCTGGATTACTACTACTCCAGCTGCAGCATAATGAATGAACAACCACCCATATCCCCGGTACCCTGTATGGTAGCGGCGAGCAGGTAGCCCACCCTCTGGTACGTGCCGGTGGTGGTTTGATTAATGATGGCGCCGTTCGTGTAACCATAGACGTCCCGCTTACTTGCGTTATAGCCGGGGTTATTTACATTATTCCATTGGTAGCACGCAACCCAGGCCGGACCTTCCGTTTGCAGCCAGAAGTAGTTGTTGATAGGCACATCGCCACAGAGTACCCTGCCGACGTAGGAGGCCCACCCAACGGCGCTTTCACCGTCTATGACTTTGCTGTAGGGGCTGTTGAACAAATGGATACCATTGGTGGCCGAGATGGGCGTTATAACTGGATGGTCGAGGTAAATCCGGGTGTAGTTAGTAGCGTTGACAGTAGCTAATTCATCCGACCACACCACATAGTAAGTAGTAAAGTTTCTAACGCCAGCTATGTCGGCGAAGGTAGTGACGTAGCCGCCCTGGAAGAAGTTTTCGACCCTTTCTGTTATTGTAGTCTCTTCGAGGTCGAGGTAATCGCCCCCGACTCCGATAGCATCTACTAGGTCACCGTAGAAGCCATCTACGTCTACATGGCCTGCCATCTCGGGATCATAGTTGCCATTTTTGACTAGCCGGGCAGAGTCCGCTGTCGTGAAAGTTGCTCCAGCCTTGGCATAGCGGAAGGTACGACCGTACTCTACTCTCTTGGTGCCGATGGCGAACTTCTGGGTGCTGCTATACGCTGTGATTAACTGGTCGGGTTGACCAGCGATCCTGAAGCCCGGAAAGTCCTGTCGTGCCCATTGCTTGTTGCCTTTACCGTCAATACGGCTGGGCTCCAGGCCCAAATCGATGTCACCCCTAAGCCTTGGGGCATAGATTGCTGTTTTTACTCCCATAGTAGAACCTCCTTTTTGGCTGAGTTCCCCCCAGCCGATGCCGGGGGGCGTCGACTTCCGTCAGCCTGCGGTATTATTTAGCCGGCTTGCTAGTTGCTACCCAGTGACCTTAGATTGGAGCTCATCTTTATCCAGAGGCCTATCGGCTGCATATCGTCAGTGCCCGCCCGGAAGTACCGAACCTCGCCCTTGATTGACTCCTTGGGGTACTGGAACAGCGGCTGCTTCAGCTCTCGCAGGGGGTAGGCGTTCTGGTAGTCGGTTAGGCCGAAGTCCAGGATCTGGATGTTGTAGGCCACCGACAGGTACGTCAGCTTCCAGGCGGAACAGCAGGGAAGCTCGGCAAAATCGACGAAGCCCAGCAGGGCTATGCCCTCCTCGTCGGCCATGGTAAGGACGGAATCTGCGGTGGCACCCTCAAAGAAGGTCTCGTCCTTGGCCTCGTCGATTTCCCTCTCCCAGGTCAACCTCATGGCAGTCGAGCTGTCGGGGTCGTAGAACTGCTCGGCCCGCAGCAGTACGGCGTCCAGCTGCCTACCCGAGCCCACCGAATCCTTGAAGCCGCTACCACTTTCGACATTGATTACCCGGATAAGGTTGGCTATCCCTACGGCGTTCTTGGCGAACAGGCTCTGAATCAGCGGGTTCTCGTACTTCAGGGCGATGTCGAGCTCGTCGGCGAAGATCATGAGGTCGAAGTAGTCAATCTCGGCCATCTTGTGCTCTCTGACCTCGCCATTGGGCAAGATCGTCTTGAGCATCTGCTCTTCAATTCGACCCGTATCCTTGTAGAGACCGGCCGCCTTCATTGCCTCAACTACACTAGTGTTTCCCATTACAATCCCCTCCTTGTTATGACTTCTGGAATTACCCCGACTGCCGGCGACGGGATGATGACCTGCTTGGTAACCGGTGTTACCCTAGCTCCGGTGACAAACCTGGGCAGCCCGGCCGCATTCCCCGCTGGGGGACCTGGTAGGGCGGGAAGCTGGGGTAATTCGGGTACCGCGGGCAGATCGGGAATCTCGATTATGAAATCGGGTAGCACGGGAATCTTGCCGGCGACATCGGCCAGGGTGGCCGAGATTGCGGGGGCACCTTCAGGCAGCATCCCCTCTACTGCCGCCGGGTACTTGGTCGCATCGACCAAAAGCTGTTGAATGTTCTTTGCCATAATTTACCTCCTATCCGGTCACCCGGTTGATTTGTGCTTTGACGCCGGCAAAGGTGTCCATGATACCCTGGCCGACAGCCTCGACCATGGCGAGGCCGGCCTTGGTTGTCTGCCCTATGGCCTTCACGCCGGCATCGGCCAGGACGGCCGGGTCATCGGGCATTCGCCTCTTGACGTCCTCCATATTGGTCTTGACATCAGTGGCGAAGGTTTCGGCGACGACAGCCACATTCTTGGCTATCCTTACAGGACCCTCGGCGGCTTCAATCACGCCGTCTGCCACTGAATCAACAATTGTTTTTGGGTCTGGAAGTGCTACTCCCATATCTAGCCTCCTTTGGGGCAGCAACCTTGCCAAAGAGGAACGGGGCAAGCCGTCAAACCTTCCTGGCGAAGATTGCTTGCCCCGTTTTTCCCGGGTTAGTTGCCAACTAAGAGAAAAGGCGGGTAGCCGAACCTCTTAGATTCCGGCAACTACCCGCCTTTACTAATTACCTTTAATGTAAGCACAAATTTATTTATTTGTCAAATGTTCTACACTATCTGTATTATTTCCTGTACGCATCACCTCCCTCAGATGCCCAGAGGCACGATTACGGGCGGTGGCGGGAAGGGTAAAATTATCCTGGGTCGGGCCCTTACCCGCGCCTGGGTATCACCCAGGAGAATAGCATTTTTGCGGTTAAACTTCAAGCAAGACCTGATAAGGTCGTCCTCCTCCAGCTCGGCGTTCCTAGAGTAGCCCGCCAGCTCCAGGTCGAAGGCCGTCTGGGTCGTCTCCCCATCAAGCAGGGCATTTATTGAGTCCATCACCGGCATCAGGCTCTTGGCGGCCATCTCGTCGGCCCAGGGAGTAAAAACCATATCGGCGTCCATGACCCAGACATAGTCGGCGGTGTATCCTGAAAAGCTTAAGGCGCCATTTTTTATCACATCGGGGCCAAGCTCCCGGCCCGTCTGGCAGGAGAGTAGCTTTACCACCTTGCCCTCGACCTCCTTGGGGTCGTACTGGCCAACCTTAAGGATAATGACCTCATTCTGGCCGGTGAAGGCATCAGGCTCGCCGTGGCCCATGCCGATGATTATGTCTGACTGTGGGGCAAACAGCTTGAAGGTTCCCCTGCGGTCAAGAAA
>JAUXAE010000126.1 GCA_030620035.1 Dehalococcoidales bacterium | reverse complement strand
TTGTCAACGCGGTGGCGCCTCAGCCTCTTAAGAATAGCATCCATATATGTTCTGGCCAGGTTCTTGCCGTGCTTGGGCATTCGCTCTTGCTTTTTCTTGAGCTTTTTCTCACGGCGCTCCTGCTTGGTCTCTATCTCGTTGTTCATCAGCTACCTTATTATAGACCTCCTGTGTCATCTCGGCTGTCTTTCCCCAGGAAAATCTCTTTGCCTGCTCTAATCCCTTTCTAATCATATCATTCCTTATTTCATCATTGGTCAAAACCTGTCTCATCGCCTTAACCAAGCCATCTGTGTCATACGGGTCAACCATAATGCCGGCCTCACCTACCACTTCGGGCAGAGAGGAGGTGTTAGATGTTATCACCGGGCAACCGCAGGCCATAGCTTCCAGAGGAGGGAGACCAAAGCCCTCATAAAGAGACGGGAAAACGAAAACCGTGGCTCCCGAATAGTAGGCTGGCAACTCACTCTCCGAGACAAAATCAGTGAATATGACCTCTTGAGTTAGGCCAAGGCTATTAATGACTTCGGTAGTTTGTTTCCGGAAGTTGCCTAATTGTCGACTACCGGCCTTACCTACTTTTACCAGCTTCAAGTCCTTAAATTCGGGCTCACTCTTCAGCTGACTAAAGGCTTTCAGCAGTTGGGCGAGGTTCTTTCTGGGGTGTTCTGAGCCAACAAAGAGGACATACGGGCGGTTAGATACACGATGAGACACCGGATGGAAGACATTGTGGTCAACCCCCAGGAGGACAACGCTAATTTGCTCCTCCGGGATGTCGAGATAGTGAATTAAGTCGTTTTTAGTTGCCTGAGATACGGCGATTATTCTTGTCGCCTTTTTGATACCCTTATAATCCATGTTAAGACGGAGCCTATCTCTAAAGTTGGGTCGGTTGATAAGAGTTCTGTTTCCCTTGAGGTCAAAATATCTAATCAGGTCATGGACAGTTATGATAAATGGCACTTTCAAGAAGTTGCCGTAATGTCCCAGACTATTGCTGGGCAAGTGGACAACATCTCCCAGTTGATTGAGTCTTCTTATAAACTGCCAGTCATGCCGGATAAGCATTATTGCCCTTAGTGGTAACTGGGAGATATTTGGGTATCTGGCAAGCCTTTGGAAAATATCCAACCGTATTACGGGAACATTAATATTTTCCGATAATTTCTGGGAATAAGAGTTCATCGCCTCTTCGCCTGTAGTTACCACTAGAATCATTGCTCAATTTCACCAATTGAGGTCTTCATTGTTTGCTCTTTATCTCTACGGAGCTAAACTCTCTGCGCAGTTCAATGATGCGGTCGCGGAGCAGGGCCGCCCGCTCAAACTCAAGGTTTCGGGCCGCCGTCTTCATCTGGGACTCAAGCTCACTTATAAGGCGGGCGACATCCTCTTTGGATATGGCCGCCGCCTCGTAGGGGACGCGCTCTTCGGCGACCACCCTAACCCGCTGGGTAATATCCTTGATGGCCTTCCGAATCCCCTGGGGGGTAATACCGTGCTCCCTGTTGTAGGCTTCCTGAATCTGGCGCCGCCGCTGTGTTTCCTTGATAGCCCGGGCCATAGAGCCGGTGATGGTGTCGGCGTACATGATGACATGGCCGTCTATATGGCGGGCGGCCCGGCCCATCGTCTGGATTAGGGCCCCTTCTGACCTCAAGAAGCCTTCCTTATCGGCATCCAGGATGGCCACCAGGCTCACCTCGGGCAGGTCGAGCCCCTCACGCAGCAGATTGATGCCGACGACAACATCATAGACGCCCAGCCTCAGGTCACGCAGTATCTCCACCCGTTCCAGGGTGTCAATCTCGGAGTGGAGATAGTGGGTCTTGGTGCCCATCTCCAGGAGGTAATCGGCCAGTTTTTCGGCCAGCCGCTTGGTCAGGGTAGTTACCAGGCAGCGCTCACCTTTATCTATCCTATTCTTGATCTGGTCAAGCAGGTCGTCAACCTGCCCCTTGGTAGCCTTGATCTCAATAGTAGGTTCGAGAAGGCCGGTGGGACGCACCAGTTGTTCCACCACCTGCTGGCTGTGCTCGTATTCATAGGCTGAAGGTGTCGCCGAGGTATAGATTACCTGGTTTAAGCGCTGGTTGAATTCCCTGAAATTAAGCGGCCGGTTGTCCAGGGCCGAGGGCAGGCGAAAGCCGTACTCCACCAGTGTCTCCTTGCGGGAGCGGTCACCGTGGTACATGCCCCGAATCTGGGGCAGGGTCATATGGGACTCGTCAATAATCATCAGGAAGTCATCGGGGAAGTAGTCCAGCAGTGTCCAGGGCGGGCTGCCTTCCGGGCGCTGTGATAGGTGGCGTGAGTAGTTTTCCACGGCGTGGCAGTAGCCGGCTTCATTGAGCATCTCCAAATCGTAGTTGGTGCGGGCCTCCAGCCGGGCCGCCTCCAGCAGCTTGCCCTGCCCTTTTAGCTCTTCAAGTCTCTCCTCCAGTTCCTGCTTGATACTTTCAAGGGCCAGCATCAGCTTGTCGTGTGAGGTAACGAAGTGCTTGGCCGGATAGATGTCCACCGAGTCCAGCTCACTAAGGAACTCACCGGTCAGCGGGTCTATAGTGACCAGGCGCTCAATTTCATCGCCGAAGAACTCAACCCTTAAGGCCATCTCCTCATAGGCCGGCTGTATCTCCAGGGTATCGCCGCGGACTCGAAAGCGGCCCCGGGTGAAGTCAATGTCGTTGCGCTGGTACTGCATA
>JAUXAE010000024.1 GCA_030620035.1 Dehalococcoidales bacterium | reverse complement strand
AAGTAGGTGGCCGACTACCCTATTATCAGCATTGAGGACGGCCTGGCCGAGGATGACTGGGATGGCTGGCAGTTGCTCACCCAAAAACTGGGCGACCGGGTTCAGCTGGTCGGTGATGACCTCTATGTCACCAATATAGACCGCTTGAGCAAAGGCATCAGCCTAAAAGCGTCCAATTCCATCTTAATCAAACCCAACCAGATAGGTACCCTGACCGAGACGATAGCCGCCATCAGGATGGCCCAGGAGGCCGGCTGGACGGCGGTGGTCAGTCACCGCTCAGGTGAGACCGAGGATACCACCATCGCTGACCTGGCGGTGGGCTTAAATACGGGCCTGATTAAGGCCGGTGCCCCGTGCCGCTCCGAGCGCACCGCCAAATACAACCGCCTGCTCCGCATCGAGGATGAACTGGGGAAAAGGGCTGTTTTCGCCGGAATGAAGGCCTTGAACAACCTGAAATTGTAGTTAGATGAGAGGTAGCTATGCCCGAAGCTCAGAAACAGCTTAAGAAGTGGGCCTGCCACAAGCTTGAGTGCCTTGGCGACTATCTTGAGGCCCATGCCGGGACACTCAACAACACCAGGTGCTGCTATCTTGAACTGTTTGCCCGTGGTGACAGCTATGTCTATAAAGATACTGACTGCCCTACTAACGGCTCTGAGCTGCGGGCATTGAAGATCAAGATCAGGTTCGCCAAGTACATATTCGTGGTCAGAGACCGAGGCCAGGCCCAGAGCCTAAAACGGCTCACCTCGCCATATAATGGTGGCATCAGCATAATAAGCGGCAACCCTGTTCACCAGAGGGTACTCAAGCAGCTGTTTGACCTTGTCCCCAGGTCAATGGCCAGCTTGGCCCTGATTGACCCGCCGGGATACCGGCGACTGCGCTGGTCGCTAATAAAAAAACTGGCCGCCCACGGAAATGACTGGCAGGGTCACAAGACGGAGCTACTTATCATCTTCCCGCTGGAGATGGCCCTACTCAGGAATTTAACCCGCCCCGAATGTGCCCCATCAATAACCAGGCTCTACGGCAACAGCCAGTGGCTTGAGATTAAGCGAAAGTGGCAGGAGAGTAAGATAGAACCTAGCCAAGCAAGGCAGCAGCTAGTGGCCCTATTCAAGACTGGTCTGAAGAGCCTGGGCTATAGGTATGTTAGTGACTTCAGCCCGACTCGCTTCTCCAGGCCGCCTGTCTACCATATTATCTGGGCCAGCGACAGAAATAACCGAATCAAGATGATTCAGGAGGTCTGGACCAAGCCGAGATACCTGCCCGGTGAGATGTTTCATGGTGAGTAGTCAGATAAAAAAAATAGGCATTACCACCACTATTCCCATAGAGATATTACTGGCCGCCGGCTATACACCGGTTGACCTTAATAATGTCTTTATCTCAGACCCCGACCCGGGGCGGCTGGTCAATATTGCCCAGAGGGACGGCTTCCCGCTTAACTGCTGTACCTGGATTAAGGGCATCTACGGGGTGTGCCGGGAATACGGCATTAGCAGCGTTATCTGCTGCACCAGTGGTGACTGCTCCAACACCATCATGCTGATGGAGGTCTTAAGACTAAGGGGGCTTAAGGTAACCGCCTTTGCCTACCCGGAGTTGCCCAACCGCCAGCAGATGGCGGCCGCCCTAGACAGGCTGGCTCAAAACCTGGGCACCACTCTGGAAGCAGCCAGTAGAGTCAGGGAGGAGCTAATACCGGTTCGTGAGTTGGCCCTGGAGCTTGACCGGCTCACCTGGCAGCAAGGTCTGGTCAGCGGCTGGGAGAACCACTACTGGCTGGTATCCAGCTCAGACTTTAACCAAGACCACCATAACTACCGCTTGAAGCTGGAGGAGCTAGTAGCCCAGTGCCGCCGGCACCAGCCGTACCCTCAGGATATGCTTAGGATAGCCTATATCAGCGTACCTCCCGTCTATGGCCGGGACCTCTACCACTACCTTGAGAAGAACCGGGCCCGGGTGGTCTTTAACGAAATACAGCGCCAGTTCACCATGCCCCGGCCGGGTGACTGCCTGGCCCAGCAGTACAGTAACTATACCTACCCCTACTCCATACACCAGCGTTTAGATGATATCACCACCGAGCTTGAGCGGCGCCGGGTTGACGCCGTTATTCACTATGTCCAGGCCTTCTGCCACCGGGCCATTGGTGACATTATCTTCCGAGATGGCCTAAAATTGCCCATGCTGACCCTGGAAGGCAACAACGACTTTTTCCTAAGTCAGCAGGTGAGAACAAGAATCGAGGCCTTCCTTGATATAATACAGCGCCAGCGGCAAAGACAAAAAATACCAGAGGCAAGGGCTAACAAATTCCGCCTGATATAAACCGCTTAAGGAGGTTTCTGACATGGCAACCAGAATCGGCATCAACGGCTTCGGCCGCATCGGCAGACTGACCTTAAGGGCCATCAACCAGTACCACAGTGGCCAGCTGGCCGTGGTGGCCGTTAACGACTTCAGCGACACCAAAACCAATGCCCATCTCCTGAAATGGGACACCAATTATGGCCGCTACCCGGGCACGGTTGAGGCCGCCGACGATTCGTTTATCATTGATAGTCATGAGGTAATGGTGCTCTCAGAACGGGAGCCGGGCAAGATTCCCTGGCAGGACTACGGCGTGGAAATAGTCATCGAGTCAACCGGGCTGTTTACCGACGCCACCAAGGCAGCCGCCCACCGAGACGGCGGCGCCAAGAAGGTGCTTATCTCGGCCCCGGCCAAAAATGAGGACATAACCATCGTCCTCGGTGTCAACGAAGATAAATATCAGCCGGATGAGCATCACATTATCTCCAATGCCTCCTGCACCACCAACTGTCTGGCCCCGATGGTCAAGGTACTGCACCAAAGCTTTGGCCTGAGTAAGGGGCTGATGACCACCATTCACGCCTATACCAACGACCAGAAAATCATGGATATCTTCCACAAGGACCTGCGCCGCGCCCGGGCGGCCGCCCTAAACATCATCCCCACCACCACCGGCGCCGCCTATACCGTCACCCGGGTCCTGCCCCAACTCGAAGGCAGACTCCACGGACTGGCCTTCAGGGTGCCCGTGGCCACTGTTTCTATTGTTGACCTGGTCGCCGACCTTGAGCGGGAGGTTACCGCCAACCAGGTCAACCAGGCCTTCAAAGAGGCGGCTGAGGGGCCATTAGCCGGCATATTGGAATATTGCCAGGAAAACCTGGTCAGCAGTGATTTTAGGGGCAGCCCGGCCAGCTCTATTATTGATGCCCCCAGTACTATGGTCATCGGTGGCAATATGGTCAAGGTGCTTGCCTGGTACGACAATGAGTGGGGATATAGCTGTCGTCTCGCCGACCTAGCCAGCTATGTTGCCGATAAAGGGTTGTAAACGGCTAAGGATAATCCTGCCCTTACTTAATAGATATTGACATTATCCCCAAACTGTGTTTAAAATAGCCAGATTAAATTTATGGGAGGTAAAAAATGAAACTGGTGATTATCGGACTGGGGCAATGTGGTTGCCGAATTGCTGATGAATTTGCCCGATTAAATAAAAAAGCCCGCGGCCAGCGTGGCATTGAGATATGCCCCGGTATTTTTGCTGTTAACACCGATGCTGCTGATTTAAGCGGACTGACCACCATAAAAGCCGACTACCAGCACCGAATCCTTATCGGCGGCCGCAAGACCGGTGGTCATGGAGTGGGTAAGATAAATGAACTGGGTACTGAGATAGCCAGGGCAGATGCCGACAAGGTTGTTGATGCCCTAAGGTCAGCCAAGCGGTTCTACGAATCAGATGCCTTCATGGTCATCGCCGGGGCGGCCGGTGGAACCGGCTCCGGCGCAGTACCCATAATAACACAGCACATCAAAGAGCGCTACACAGATAAACCGGTTTACGCCCTTATTGTCCTCCCCTTTGAGCACGAAGAGGCGACCGAGGAAAGGACCATTTACAATACCGCCGTATGCCTCAAGTCCGTTAATTCAGTGGCTGACGCCGTAATCCTGGTCGACAATCAAAGGTATGTTAGAAAGGATTTGTCACTGAAATTCAACATAGCCAAGATAAACTCCTTGATAGTGGAGCCTTTCTATGACTTACTCTGTGCCGGGGAAGAGAAAAAGGCCAAATTCATCGGCGCCAGGACACTTGATGCCGGCGATATCATCCAGACCCTGTCAGACTGGACAGTAATCGGCCACGGCGAATCACAACTGAAACTGATTACCTTCCCCTTTGAGCAGATCAAAAACTTCAGGAAGAAAAGCACCGAAACCTACAAGGGGATTCAGGCGATGGATGAGGCCCTGAGCGAGCTGTCGCTCAGGTGCAACCCCAAGGATGCCGGGCGGGCCCTGTACCTTGTATCGGCTCCGGCCAAGGAAATGAATATGGATATGGTCAAGGAGCTCGGGGAGTGGATGAGAGAGATAGCCCCCAATGCCATCATCAGGGACGGTGATTACCCCAGAGAAAGGGGTGTGCTGGCGGTAACTGTAGTCCTCTCCGAACTGAGTGATGTTGAAAAGGTCAGGGATTACTACAGCGAATCAACCGAACTTATCCCGGTGATTAAACGGCGACAGAAAGAGATAAAGGTCAAGCTTGATGATATAGACACAGCGGCCAAGGACATACCCTCGTTATTAGAATAATATAACGGGCCCACCTTAAAGCTAATGCCAGCCTTACCAGTCAAAAGCTATAGTGTAAGGCTGGCTTTTTTATACTTAAACTACCACAGCCTGATGATGCCCTTTAGCCAGCCCCCTTTTGGAAACCGAGCACCTTATAGTATAATAGGGACGAAAGAAAAATGGCTGGCCAAGTCTTCTATCGTAAGTGGCGCCCGCAAACGCTGGCCGAAGTAGTCGGCCAGGAACATGTCACCCGTACCCTGCTCAATGCCCTAGAGAAGGGACGTGTCTCTCATGCCTATCTCTTCTGTGGTCCCCGAGGCACCGGCAAGACCAGCACCGGCCGTATTCTGGCCAAGGCGGTAAACTGCCTTACCAATAAGGGCAAGGATGAACCCTGTAACGCTTGTGCCATCTGTCAGGCAATCACCGAGGGCCGGGCCCTGGATATGATAGAGATTGACGCCGCCAGCAACACCGGTGTTGATGATATCCGAGGATTACGAGAGAGGGTTAACTACGCACCCAGTCAGGCCGACTACAAGGTCTATATCATAGACGAGGTCCATATGCTCAGTAACAGCGCCTCCAATGCCCTGCTCAAGACGCTCGAGGAACCGCCGCCGCGTATCATCTTTGTCCTGGCCACCACTGAAGTCCACAAGGTCCTGCCCACCATAATTTCACGATGCCAGCGCTTCGACTTCCGCCGCCTGGGTCAGGCAGATATAATGGCCAAACTCAACCGTATTGGTGATGCTGAGGGCATCAAGATAGAACCTGAGGCACTGCGGCTTATTGCCCGGGGTGCCGGCGGCAGCCTGAGGGATGCCGAAAACCTGCTGGAGCAACTGACTACCTACTACGGCGACAGCATCGGGCTTAAACAGGTTCAGGCGACACTGGGTATTACCGGCGACGAGCGGACAAAAGAGCTGGTCAAGTATATTATAGATAGTGACATCTCAGCCGGTATCAAAACCCTAAATACCGTCAACAATGACGGCCTTGATTTAAGGCAATTTAACCGGGAACTGGTGGCCTACCTCAGGCAGTTACTGCTAATAAAAGCCGGCTCCGAGGAAGCCTCAGACCTCACCGCCGAGGAGATAGCCGAACTAAAGGCCCTAGCCGGCAAGGCTTCTCTGGGGCAGATACTACGGGCGGTTAAATCGTTTGGTCAGCTTGAGCTTGGCTTTGACACTAACTCCAGCCTGCCCCTGGAGATGGCCCTGCTTGATGCCACCATAAGCCGGACAGAGGAAATACCGGCCAGCCCAATCAAACAGGAACCCGATAAGACGGCGGTAGCCCCACCAGCCCCCCCACCGCCGGTAAAACGGCCAGCGGCTAAGGCCAAGCCAGTCGCCACCCGGCCACCAGAAGCCGTCGCCACCACGCCGGCGGAAGTGGATAGCAAACTGGAGCAACTAAGGCTAAACTGGAAGAGCGTTATTGAACAGGCCCCAGAAAGCACCAAAAAGACGGCCGCTCTGGCCATCCTTAGAAGTGCCGGGGTCAAGCCGGTGGCCTTTAAAGAGGATACTGTAATCCTGGCCTTCAAATACCCCTATCATAAAGAGAAGATTGAGGAACCAGAAAACAAACGGGTAACCTCAGAAATCCTGAGCAACTTCCTGGGCTACTCCTGCCGGGTGCACTGCGTCTATCAGCCGGAGGATAATCACCTGGTACGGGAAGTCCAAAAAATCGGTGCCCAAATAATCAATGTGGAGGAGAAATGAACCTATCAATGCTCAAGCAGGCTATGGAACTCAAATCAAAGATGGACAAGGCACAGAAAGAACTGGCCAAGGTTATTATTGAAGTGGAGTCAGGCAAGGGTACCGTCAAGGTTAGTGTTAACGGCCAGCAAAAAATCTTATCTATTAAGATATCACCTGAGGTAATAGACCCCAAAAAGGCTAAAAACCTTGAGGAAATGGTGCTAAAGGCGCTTAATGAGGCCCTGGAGAAAGCCAACAAAATAGCCTCTAAACACCTAAGCGGCCTGGCCGGTGACCTCAAAATCCCCGGGCTAACCTAATCCAGGTAAGGAGCTAGCATTGAAGGAGCCCATTAAAGCCGCCACGGAAACGGTAAACAGGCTTATCCAGTTGCTTTCAAGTCTGCCCGGTATCGGCCCCAAGAGTGCCCAGCGGCTGACCTATTACCTGCTGCGCGCCCCTAGTGAGACTGTCAGACAGTTGGCTGAGGCCATATCAGCCGTAAAGCAGAAGACCAGGCTATGCTCGAGCTGCTTCAATATCAGTGACTCAGAAGTTTGCCCCATCTGCCGCAGTGATGAGCGGGAGCGGAGTAAAATCTGCATCGTAGAACAGCCCCAGGATATTCTGGCCCTAGAGCATATCGGCGTCTACCAGGGGCTCTATCATGTTCTGCACGGTGCTATCTCACCCACTGAAGGGGTGGGCAGCGACGATATCAGAATCAAAGAGCTAATGGAGCGGCTGAAAAACAGCCGAATAGATGAGGTCATCCTGGCCACCAACCCTACCCTTGAGGGGGAGACCACCGCCATGTACCTTAACCGCCTGATTTCACCTCTGGGCATCAGGGTCACCCGCCTGGCCCGGGGGCTACCCTTCGGCACCGAACTGGAATACGCCGATGATGTTACCCTGACCCATGCCATAGAGGGCAGGCAGGAGTTTTAGTAGCCCCCAAAGTCGTTTGAAGATAGGAATTCTAGTACCCAAAGTCCTTTTACCGGGGTAGTTTGAAGGGGCGAAGCCCCTTCTTCTAATCCCTCCCCCTTTCCTTTCAAGGAGAGGGGGATAAAGGGGGGAGAGGTTCAGTTTAAACAGGGTAAACATAGCTTAGGCGAACTCCAAGTTTGTCTAGATGGCTATTAAGTAAAATTGCCCTTCGTTGGCTAAGAATAAAGAATTAGGGAGGTAAGAAAAATGTCAAAGATTGATGGTTACGAGATAGCAACAAAGATATTTGAGCGCTTTATTGACGCTGTGAGAGATTATGCAAAAGAAATGGAAGATGCCATTATCGAGGGTATGAAAAAGGGGACTGAGTCAAAAAAATTCTTTGAGGGTTTGGATGTTGCGAAACTTGTTCGAGAAAATTTTAATCTCAATCGCGATATGGTGCAACCTTTAGAGGGTATCAGGGATAAGGTATCAGAATGTAAATCGCCCGCAGAATTCGAAACAGTAGCAGACTCGTTAATCAAGCTTTTTCAAGATAAGGTACACGCCACTGAGACATATGCAATCGCGCAAAGCCAACCACTCCTTGACATGTGGGATAAGTATCTTCAAACGCTTGGCGCATTAGCCTTGGAGATAAATGATTACTGCGTCAAACAGTATTTTCCAATGCAAGGAGATTTTGTGCAGGTGAAGATAAAGGTCAGTAAAGGCTTCATGACGCCGGCGCCATATGCTCCAATTAAAGTTTACTTCGTTTCCGACTGTATCCAGTATGCTTGCGCAACAAACCAAGGAGAGTGGGAGTTCAAACTGCCAAAAGGGAAGGAATTCACATTTTGGACGTCAAAGGATGGGAAGGAAGCTTCTAAATCAGTATTCTTGAGTGGTGATATAAAGGTAAAGCTTTAGGAACTTTTGTGTCCAAGATTTTTGCTACGCTCGCCCAAATGCCTTCGGCGGCAAACAGAAGCAAGTAAAAATGCCAAACCCATGAAATTATCAGACTAAGGCTATCATTATTAAAAGGTAACTTATCAAGGGGTGTTTAAGAGGGGCGAAGCCCCTTCTTCTAATCCCTCCCCCTCTCCTTTCAAGGAGAGGGGGATACAGGGGGAGAGGTCTAAAAAATAATGGGAGAAATACTAAGACATAAAGAAGATATGATCTCGGATTTTGAGGGAACAATCATTGATATCGAGACTATTGGAGAATTTAGCAACAATAAGCTATATAAAATCTACAATGATTCAAGACAATATGAGAGCATGCAACAAGTTATCTTAGGATTTATTAATAGACAGGGTCTTCGCATATTCTGTGCACAATGTAAGGAAGCGATTAATGACTTAAAAATAATAACAGAGAAGATTATAGAAAAATTAGAGAGACCTTTTTATGCGTTCAATACTGATTTTGAGAACAGTGTTTGGTTTCACCAGCTTGGCAAGACGATTATTTTTGACGGAGAACTAAATAAGGAAAAATACGAAAAAAAGTCAGACGCTGTTAGAAGTTTAGGCATACCTAACTATGACGATCCATTTTATGACAAGGGATTCCTATGTATGAAAGCGTGGGAAAATGGGGAATTTGATGCAGCAATAGCACATAATAGAGCCTGCCTCTTAAAAGAAAGAGACATTTTGTCAAAAAGAGGATTCAGAACACCAAACGAATTAAACTTCAACAAATAATAATTCTTATAATGTCCAAACCGAGAAATTACCAGACGGAAGCCATCATTATCAAGAAGACCAAGCTGGGTGAGGCCGATAGAATCCTGACCCTCTATACCCCCCACCTGGGCAAGATTCAGGGGGTGGCCAAAGGGGTCAGGCGCCCCAGAAGCAAGCTCTCCGGGCACCTGGAAGTGCTTACCTATAGTCTGGTGTCGCTGGCCCGGGGACGAAATATTGACACCATAACCGGCAGTCAGACGATAAACGGTTTCCTCAAGCTGAAAGAGGACCTTGAGCTTATCTCCCATGCCCTCTATGTTACCGAGCTGGTCAATCAATTTACCGCCGACCATATCGAGAACTACTCCCTGTTTCAGCTACTGCTCAAGACGATGGAGCAGCTTTGCCTAGGCGGCGATAATGAACTTGTTCTGCGCCATTTTGAGCTGCATATGCTCGGTGAGGTCGGCTACCGCCCCCAGCTGCACCAGTGTGTCTCCTGCCGGGTGCCGCTAGCGGCCACAGCTAATTCATTCTGCCCCAGCGCCGGCGGTATGCTGTGCCCAAATTGCCGCCAGAGCCAGCCCCCGAGCGACCCCATTTCGGTCAATGGCTTAAAGGTACTGCGCTACCTGCAGGAAGGCGGCTACAGTAATACCAGCCGGCTAAAATTGAACCGGGAACTATCCCGTGAGCTAGAAGAGGTAATGAGAAACTACCTTAAGTATCTGCTGGAGAGGGAGGTAAAGTCGGCCGCCTGGCTGGACAGCCTGAGGGAGCAAACCGAACAAGGCCGAACTGCTTTACTATAGCCTCCAGATAAAATATAATACCAGCAACGATGGCACACGGCTTGAGGGCCCGGTCCTCCTTTAGCCACCAAAGTAATAGGGATAGAGATGACATCAAGGTTAGACCGCATAACCCAGCAAAGATGGGCCAAGCTCGACCGAATCCGTGCCCGGGGCATTAATCCCTACCCCAACAGCTACCACCGCAGCCACACCACCCAGCAGGCCATAGCCCTGCTTGAAGAGCAGAAAAAAGGCCTGTCCGGTAAGCAAGAGGTCATCGTTGCCGGGCGGATTAGGGCCATCCGCTCTATGGGTAAGAGCTTCTTCCTTGATATCCATGACGGTGCAGGAAAGCTTCAGCTATACCTCCACCGTGACCATCTCAACGAGGCTAACCGGAAACTGCTTAAGGAGCTAGACATTGGCGATATTATCGGGGCTAGTGGTGAGCTTTTCTATACCAAGAGCGGAGAACCTACCCTTGAGGTAGCCGAGCTAACCCTGCTGGCCAAGTCCTTAAGACCACTGCCGGAGAAGTGGCACGGGCTTCAGGATGTTGATATACGCTACCGGCAGCGCTACCTGGACCTGATCAGCAATCCAGAGGCCAAGGAAACCTTCAGGGTACGCAGCCGGGTTATCGCCGCCATAAGGGATTTCCTGAACCGGCGGGGCTTTCTAGAGGTGGAGACGCCGATGCTTCAACCATCGGCCGGCGGAGCTCTGGCCCGCCCCTTCATCACCCACCACCATACCCTTGACCACGACTTCTACCTGCGCATTGCCCTGGAACTCCACCTCAAGCGACTGATTGTCGGCGGCTTTGACCGGGTCTATGAGCTGGGGCGCACCTTCCGCAATGAGGGCATCTCCACCAAGCACAACCCGGAGTTTACCATGCTGGAAAGCTACCAAGCCTACGCCGACTACAATGATGTTATGAATATGCTGGAAGAGATGGTCTCCGGCATCGTCAGGAAAATCAGTGGCAAATATAAGATTAAATTCGGCGATGACACCATTAATTTCAAGCCTCCCTGGCCACGCCTGGAACTGAGACAGGCGATTATTAAGTACTGCGGTATTGACTTCAACAAGTTCCCTGATGCCGACTCCTTAAGAGCCGAGATGCAGAAACTTGACATAGAGGTTGACCCCACAAAAGACAGGGGCCGGCTCATTGATGAACTTATCTCAACTTTTGTCGAGCCCAATCTTATTCAGCCCACCTTCCTTGTGGACTACCCGGTGGAAATGTCGCCACTGGCCAAGAAAAAGCCTGATGACGAGCGGCTGGTAGAGCGCTTTGAGGCCTTTGCCGGCGGTATGGAAATCGCCAACGCCTTCACCGAGCTCAACGACCCTATAGAGCAGAGGCGGCGCTTTAAGCGACAACTAGAAAAACACCACCAAGAAGCCGAGGTAGAGACCATTGATGAGGACTTTCTGCTGGCCCTTGAGTACGGCATGCCCCCTACCGGCGGGATGGGAGTGGGCATTGACCGCCTAGTGATGCTCTTAACCAACCAGCAGTCAATCCGTGAGGTTATTTTATTTCCTCAACTAAGGGAGAAGGAGTAGGGAGAGTCAAAGAGAGGCAAAGCCTCTTTATCAATAATATGGAAGAAGGATACGCAGAGAAAATTAAATTATACGCTGACGGGAATATTTGATAGGTTGTTTGGGAAGAAAGGGAAAAGGAGGTCGTCGTCAATGAGTGAAATGGTCCGCATAGAATTAACCAAGAAGGAATGGCTAGCTGTTTCGACAGTCATGGCTTCATTTGGTGTGATGTTTGGTGACTATCTTAAAGGAAAACCTCTGGAATTCCCACTGGTTTTTCACCAGAAAATGCAGGATATAGAGTTTCAGCATGACATCATGTCGGCAGGTCATCAGTTACGTATTCTAGCTAGTAAGACCATAGATGAAGAACTCCCTACGGGGGCTGCTCCTCAGCGGCATGGGATACTCGTTCCTACGGAGTTAGAGAAAGTGGAATTTCTTGTGCTGTGGAATTGTTGGCGTGCCATGATTATATTATTGCGTCAATCGATAGAGAACCAAGAACTGAGGATACCAGTTGAAGTTAGGTCAATTGCAGAACACTATGAACAATTTGGCCGAGATTTTTCCAAGGTGTTAGA
>JAUXAE010000002.1 GCA_030620035.1 Dehalococcoidales bacterium | reverse complement strand
TGTGGTGACTTTCAGGCACGGAGGGCTGGCATTCGCTACCGGCCCTCTCTGGAGAGCAAGGCCGAGTTTGTCCACACCCTAAACGGCTCCGGCCTGGCCCTGCCCCGGGTACTCATCGCTATTATGGAGAACTACCAGCAGGCCGATGGCAGTATAGTTATTCCGGAAGTGTTGCAGGCGTTTGTGGGGCAGAAGGTGATTAAGGCATAAGGAGGTAAAAGTTGAAAAGACTTTGTACCAAACGGAATGAGACGATAGAACTAAAGAAAATTGGGGGTAACCTTACATGCATTCCTTATGGAGCAGAAGTCGAGTGTACAGAGGCACGATGTAAATATTCACTGCTTGCAACAATGCGTGCCACTCTGTTCAGTTCGGCTGGCCCTGGATTTCCTGACTATACGACGGGATTAAAGGAAGCTCCTGCCAAGGAGGTTGCAAAGGCTAAAGGCCCAAGCAAGATTTGTGATGTCTGTAGTAAACCAGCCTACCGTCAAGACGCCTATCTGTTTGACACTGGCACAATTCTGGCTTCCGACAAGTACATAGACTTTGTCATACGCGGATGGGTTAAGAAAGGGCTTCTTCCATCTTCAGCGATTTCAGGGGGTATCAATAGTCAAATGCGGGCTGCGGCGAAAGAGGACGTCAGGAGGCAGGGCGGAGGAACCCCGTGGCTGGTATGTAAATCGTGCCTCTCCATGTTCTCGGTCAAAGAAAAGGATTTAGAAAAAGCCAAGAAACGCGCCGACCAGTTTTGGAAATAGAATAGCCCGGGAGACCCATCCCCTTACCCCCACCCTTGTTATCTGTTAGGAGAGGGAAGGAACTAATTTAGGACAGTTGCTCTGGTTTCCCTATTCAGTTTCCGAGTTACCATTTTCGGTTGCCGGGTTTCTGGTTTCCCTTTATCACCCAGATGCTGTCGCTACCCTCAAAGGCAGTTCCTATGACTTGGTCACTTATAATTATCTCAACTCCCTATAGTAACTATGTTTTGTATGGCAGCTCTATCGAACTTGGCTAGTCCTTTTTGACAAAACCTGCAAGACTATTCTTGACTGGTAACTCCCGGATACTCCAGAGGTTCTTCCTTGCTCCTTCTACTGTTGCACAATGTGACGGTTTGTTTAGTCCTTAAGACTTCGGGGAACACAAGTAGAATGGAAGGACAACTCTAAGGAGTTATTCTGTCCAGTAACCTTCCTTGGTAGCGGGGAGCTCGATTCGAACCAACGACCTTTGTACTATGAGCTTATCAATTAGCTTATGTTTTTCAAATTAATTCAAACGTGACCCGCAATAAAATCACGAATATATTTTGCGAAAGTCAGCGGTAAATTAAAAATCGAGTCCCTTGCCCTCCCCATTCGCACTTACCACACCTATAACCCCCATACACGTTCACTAATTGTGCATATTGAGAAGACAATGTACAATGATATACCCGGACGGCATAGTTGATACCGTGAAATTGTGTCGTGAATCGTGAAATCACTTTGAAAGTAAGCACTATCAAGAGGTTCCGTTTTAGCTCACTTTTTCGTGGGCTGCTGCCTGTATTTGTGCTGGCACACTTTGCACATCATCTGCTGATTGCATTACTTGTACCGCTTATGCCGTTAATCCGTGACGAATTTGCTCTAGATTACACTAAATCTGGATTGCTGCTCTCGGTTTTTACCCTGTCTTATGGCATTAGTCAGCTGCCAGCGGGTTGGCTTGCCGACCGCATTGGGGCACGCATATTAATTACAGTAGCTATTTGTGGTGTTGCGCTTGCCGGACTTTTGGTAGGTCTTTCTCAAACTTATACTATGATGCTTGGTTTCCTAGCATTAATGGGAGTGCTGGGTGGTGGCTACCATCCGGCCTCTCCACCGCTTATTTCAGCGTCAGTTAAACCAAAGAACCGGGGACGCGCATTTGGAATCCACCTAATTGGCGGCAGTTCCAGCTTTTTCCTGGCTCCGCTTATCGCCGCCGCTATTGCCGTCGCCTTAGGTTGGCGTGCTCCATTCATCATACTCGCTGTCCCCACTTTTGCCTTCGGAATCGTATTCTATGTGCTCTTAGGGCGGCTAGCAGACAAGAATAAGGACAAGCACAGGTCAATCAGCCCTCCTGATCATCCTGCAATTCAACAACGCTCACACCGTTTAGTACCTTTTATCATTCTAGCTACATTCACCGCAGCTGTACTCATCTCTACGATATTGTTTATCCCACTGTTTCTGGTTGACAATTTCGGCGTGGCTAAGGAGGCAGCAGCAGCATTTATCGCTATCATTTACTTTGCCGGACTTCTGGCAAGCCCTTTAGGTGGATACCTATCTGACCGCTTTGGGAGAGTGTCGGTGCTTTTAGCAGCATCGTTCATTGCCGGCCCGGTTATCTACATGCTGAACATAGTGCCCTTCGGCTTTGGTATTGGTGCAATACTATTTATGATTGGTGTTATTTTGTATACCCCCCAACCTGCGTCCGAAGCTTACATTGTCGGCCATGTGTCTGGCCACCGCCGTTCTTCAATACTCGGTATCTACTTTTCTGGGAGCATGATGGGTGCCGGTGCTATAACACCATTGCTAGGTTATTTCATTGACCATGTCGGTTTCTCTACAAGCTTTACAATCGCCGGTGTCGCTCTTGTTGTAGTCTCTATTATCTGTTCTATATGGTTGTGGGGCAAAGCGGCTCACCGTATTTAATCTTGGCCCCTATGCGGTCAACAAGAATGAACTCTCTATCCCTGAAATTGCCAACACAGAGCGGTACTGTACCAAGCCCGCGGGCACTATGGAGCAGGAGCAGCGATACCTGAATACGCTTTGAGCTGCTGATAGCTATGAAATCTAGAACGGCAAACTGCAAATAACCTCCGGTAGTCAGGTCCTATACCAGAGACCTTAAGAGTTTGCTTGAAGAATCCGATATAACCGAGAGGAAGGCTTTCCTGCGCTCATTTATCAAGCGGATAGAGATTAACAGGGATAGGGTAATAGTATATTATCACTTACCATTACCACAGGGTGAGAAGAGGAAGGTGGCGGCAGAAGTTCTGCCTATTGTAACCCTTGGTGGAGCTGAGGAGACTCGAACTCCTGACCTCCTCCGTGCAAAGGAGGCGCTCTCCCAGCTGAGCTACAGCCCCATCTTGCCCAATATTATGCCACAGCCGGCTGTTACTGGCAATTTGGCCGAGGCTTGAAGAACCTATCCCGTTACCAATTTAAAGAATTAGGTTTAATATGCCCCCGGTTATCAGGGCCGCCGAAATCATTATCCCGACCGCTTTAAGCATATTTACCGTACCCAGCTCCCTGAGCAGAATAACAAAGGTGGCAATGCACGGGAAGGACATGGCCAGAACGACACTGCCCACCACCAGTTGTTCCGCGGTTAGTGCCAGTGGCGCCAGCATTCCCAGGGCCACATCCTTACGCAGAAAGCCAATGACCAAAGCCGTTACTGCCTCCTTGGGCAGCCCCAGTAGCCCGGTCACTACTGGTGCCGCAAAATTGGCAATAACATCAAATACTCCCAGGATATAAAGTATATTTATTACCAGGATAGCACCTAGAATTATGGGAACAGCCTCTCTCAGGAAGCCGCGGCTCCTCATCCACAGTTTCTGAAGCATGGTTCGCCATGGTGGCAGGCGATAGGGTGGTATCTCAATCAGTATCTCGGGGCTGAATCCTTTCACAGTGCGGTTGAGTATAATCCCCAGGATAATCCAGACTATGAATAGTGTCCCATAGATAATGGCGACATACTCACCGCCACGCTCACCAACCAGGCCGAAAATCATCGCCTGCAGGGCGACACAGGGTACGGCAATAGATATTAGTGTCGCCGCAATAAACCGCTCCCTTTTGCTTTCCAGAACCCGGGTGGCCAGGACAGCGGGCACATTACAGCCAAGCCCGAGCAGGGTAGGAATGATAGCATAGCCATGCAGCCCGAGACGGTGCATAATGGTATCCATTAACACTCCCAGTCGCGGCAGATAACCGATATCCTCAAGCAGACCCAGCACAAAGTAGAAGGAAATAATGTAGGGCAGAACCATGCCAAAGGGGACATAGAGGCCACTGGTCAGTAGCCCAAATGACTCAACAAAGTTCACCTCACCACCAACTATCCGGCCAATCAAGATATCATGGAGGAGACCACTGCCCCCCAAAAGCTCACTTAGTTTTAAGACCACCGGTGCCCACAGGGTGTTAAATAGGGGGTCAAGCACGTAGCCAATCAGGCTCTCTCCAATGAAACGGACCACCAGAAAGGCGCTGGCCAGGGCAGCTAAAGCAATAACGCCCCCGGTTAGGGGCTTGACACTGGCATCGGCTAGACGCTCTACCCAGGTGTGGTGGCGATGGGTAATATGCTGAACCTGGTCTATGATGCCACCAATAGCAGTCCAGCGTTCATCATGGCTACGGGCCGGGGTGTCCGGTGAGCTAGCCCTGGGGATATTATCCACTAGCTCTTTTATCCCCTCGCCGGTTACGGCTACCGTAGGGATAACGGGCACCCCTAGGAGCTGTCTCAGTTTGGCCAAATCAACATGTACGCCGCGGTGCTTGGTGTCATCCCACATATTCAGGGCGATTATGACCGGTGTATCCCTCTCCAGTAGCTGCAGGCTTAGATAAAGGTTCCTCTCCAGATTGGTGGCATCAACGACATTTATGACCAAATCCCCGCTGTCAAGCATGCGTAGGGCTATTTCCTCGGCTTCGCTGGTTGGTTCCAGGGTGTAGGTGCCGGGCACATCAATAACCTCAACTGTCTCCTCTGCCAGCTTCATGAATCCGTGAGTGTAGCCCACCGTTGTTCCGGGATAATTGGAGGCAATGACGTGGGCTCCGGTTAGGCGGGAGAAGATGACGCTCTTGCCCACATTGGGGTTGCCCATCAGTAGTATTTTCATTATTACCTAGTCTAGTTCAACTAATATCTTTTTAGCCATGCCGAAACCAATAGCCACCTGAGCTCTATCTACCTGAATGGTTATCGGTCCCCGCATAAGCATAGAACTGATCTTGGTTATTTTCTTACCCGGTCTAATACCCAGGGCACTAAGACGACTAACCAGACCATGTCCGCCTTGTATTTGAACCACCGTGCCTGTCTGCCCGGCCCGCACCTGGGCTAGGGCTATTTGCTTTTTATCCGGCATAAATCATGTTCCTTTCTTCAGTCTTTTCGGCTAAGTCATTAAATACAGATGCTTCTTGTTTGCGACAAAGGCGATAAAAATTATTTCCGGTTTTCTCGGCACTTAGGGCAGTAGCCGGCCAGGCGAACCTCGGCCTCAACAACCTTAAAGTCTTTAGCCTGGGCCACATTGGCGGTTATATCATGGGATAGGGGGTAGCGAAATTCAATAACGCGGCCGCAGCCAAGACATACCAGGTGGTGATGCTCCGAGGACGGTTTGGCCTCATAGTGATGGTGGCTTTCATTAAAATGGAGCTCATCCACCAACCCCAGCTGTTTGAACCGGCGCAGGCTGCGATAAACAGTCGCCAGGCTTAGGTGAGGTTCCTTTTTTCGGGTACGGCGATAGATTTCGTCAGCGTCCAGATGGCCCCGTCCCTGGCGGATTATCTCCAGGATTAGGGCCCGCTGTTTGGTGAACCTCAGTCCGCCGGCGGCCATTACCTGGCGGGCATTCTTCTGAGACAGATTTGGACTGGTTAAGACTGATGGCATCGGCTTACCTCCCTTTCTTCCCCATAGTTTTATTGAGAATGCAAATCATTTGCATCTATTATAAAATGATAACTAGTTGTTGTCAAGTGCTAGAAATTTATTGAGGAAAGAAACAAAGGGGAAATCAGTTGGCTAACAGCCTTTTTATTTCCGGGATAGATTCTTGGGCGGCCAGCTGGCCCCGTCGGATGCACTCCCGGGCATGACCGAAATCGCCAAAGCCAATACCCTCCATACGGGGTTCAATGATGATATCGGCCCCGCTAAGGCTGGACTTCACTATCTGGTGAGCCGGGATGTTGATCAATTGCATGATGATATGGAAGATGTTGGGCTCTTTTACCCTTGCTGATTTCTCTGGCGGCCCCCTTTTCTCACCGGGATTGGGTATTACATTCACGGCGATAATAGAATCTGCCCCCATCTTCTTTAAGGGGCTCACCGGCACCGGGTTCACCAGGCCGCCGTCAACCAGATACCGGTCCCGCCATTTAGTCACCTTGAAGATTACGGGCAGTGAAATGCTGGCCAGGACCCCCTCCAGCACCGGGCCCTCACTTAGGACCACCTCATCACCGGTTATTATATCAGTGGCGACACAGGCCAGGGGTATCTTTAGCTCGCCAAAGCCTGCATCACCAATGACCGACCTCAATTGCTCCCTGAGCCTCCTGCCGGCAAAGAAACCTGTTTTGGGCAGGGCTAGGTCCAGCAGCGGGGCCAGTCTCCGCCAGCCCATATCTAGGGCCAGCCTCCTGATCTGGTCAGCGCTCTTGCCCCGGGCATATAGGGCGCCAATAATGGCCCCGATGCTGGTGCCGGCTATCATGTCTATAGTGATGCCTTCCCTCTCCAGGACCTCCAGTACCCCGATATGGGCCAGTCCCCGGGCACCACCGCCGCCCAGGGCCAGTCCCAACCTTCTTTTTTCCATTTTAGCTGACAATTCTATTCCTTAAGACGCTTTATTCCCACAGCTCTTCAATGTCCTTTTCGGCCTGTTTCTGGCTTAGGCCTTCACCGGCGGTAAGGGATTTATAGGAATCGGCCGAGCCGTATTCCCGTGTCCTGACGACCACCGGCATGGGCACGGCGTGGCCGAAGATGAGCGCCTGCTGCCTCGATTCCAGTTTGGCCAATACCTGCTTTAGTTCACTCTTACCGGGCAGGCCGGCCAGCACGCTGTCAATATCGCGTTCATTGTCCAGCTGGCAGGTTATCTTGGTGCCCAGCTGGGACATAACCTCATCATCAATGCCGCTGGGGCGCTGGTCAATCACCAGCAGGGTAACATTGTACTTGCGCATCTCACGGGCAATGGTACCGAAGATGGTCTGGCCGGCTACCTCGGGGTTAAGGAATTTATGGGCCTCCTCAATGGTTATCACCAGGGGATGGGGTGGGGCGGTATCTTCACCGAGGGCCCTCTCCGTCCTCTCCCGATACTGGGCGTAGATGCGGCGGCTGAGCAGGTTGGCCACCAGAATGTAGGCGGTAATATCAGTATAGCGGCCGAATTCCAGGACAACATTGGTCCCCCGGTCAAGGTATTCCAGGATGCGCTTAACGGCGTTATCACCGGCCTTGGGCACCAGAAAGGCCAGCCGCCTCAGGGTACCCAGGCCGCGTCTTAGGTTCTGGTAGGTAGCTTCGTGGATATGTAGCTCATCCAGTAGTGCCCTGGTCTCGTCAGCATCTTTTAGCTCTAGGGTCTGCCGGAGCCAATCCCAGCCAAAGCGGCGGTATAGCTGGTAGATGGCCTCGGTGGCCGCTTCGGTCAGGTTCAGAGTTTGACGCAGCAGCACCATGTCCTCGGGGGCTATCTCATCATAACCTATCCTGACGATAAAATCAGTGCTCACCTGGCGCCGCCTTGAGCTCTCCTCATCAAGGGCAAAGACGGCCACCTTGGCCGGGAAGAGCTGCTTTAGTGCCTTGACCTTGCCGCCCCTCTCGCTGCCCCCGGCCCAGCCGTACTCGCTGTGCATGTCGAAGACAAGGTTCACGGCGGCGCTTTTCTGGAGCATGCCGATAAGGAGCAGCCTGGTGAGGAAGGTCTTGCCGGTGCCGCTCTTACCAAAGATGCCGTTACTGCGCTTGACCAGCTCAACCAGATTCAGGCAGACCTTGGTCTCCATGTCCAGAGGGTTGCCGACCCAAAATCTTTCTTTATCCTCTTGGCCAAAGACCAGCTCGACATCCTCCTGCGAGGCCAGATAGACGCTTGAGAAGTGGCCGGGCACAGTTTTTACTGGCTGCGGCCCCTCAAGCAGGCTGGTGACGTCACCGCCGATGGTGAGCTGGGGCAGGATATGGACTGTACCGTAGGCGCTGGTGCCCTTAAGCACCTCACTGATAAAGGGGTCGCTGACATCGGGTGGGGCGGTGGCCAGCCTCGGGTCGCTTACCCCCAGGCTGACATCGGTGACCAGGCCAAAGAAGCGCCGCTTCTGGCCCTCAATGGTGACATAGCGGCCCACGGCCATGTCCTCAACCGAGGCCGAGCCGTCCAGCCGTACCTCAATCCCTTTGTTCAGGGAGCCGCGGATGACTAATCCCAGCCTTTGTCTTTCTTGGTTCATTGTTTTATCCTCTCCAGAATGGCTTGAAGTCTATTAAGCTGGCCGCTTAAGAGGCTGGCCAGTTCCCTACCGGCGGCCACCAGAAAGCGGCGCCTATCTTCATACGCCTGACTGATATAACGCAGGCAGGCGGCGGTAAGCTCCTCGGCCGGGACGGATAGGTTACTGCCGGTTAGGATATTAAGGAAGCCAAAGGATGAGCTGAAACTCCTGACCTCCTCCGCAGGACAAAGGTAAACAAAGCCGTGGATGCGGGCCGGCCTGGGCGGCAGGTAGTGAAAAGTCCTATCCCCCTGCTTATGGCCCACCACCAGGGCGCCAAATTCGCTCTTTAGCAGTTTTAGGAGCTGGGGACTGGAGCGGTAGATTTCATCTTCGCTGACCTCATCCTTGCCCCGGGCGATGGGCCGCCTTCCCGGCTCAAGGCTTGAGGTGGTGGCGTTATAAACAACGCCGTAAAGCTCAAGCTCTCCCTCCCGGGTCTTGGCCAGGCTGCCCAAGGGCGGCAGCTGGTAAAGCTCGTAGCACTGGGCGGTAAACTCGGTGGTGCTGGCCTCAATGACCTCACCTACTCTTTGCAATTCATTATTTATAGTACCTCACCCCCTTTATGTTTTCATTAAGGTAACCCTATCCCCTTTATCCCCTTCCCCTTGGTTGAGGGGAAGGGGAAGTGGTTTTTTAGAGGGGCTTCGCCCCTCTTTGACTCCCCCCTTTGAAGGAGAGGGGGAATCTGTGTAAGAGGGACTTCTTCCCTCTAAATCTCCCTATAAAGTGTTCTAGTAGTCCGACCCTTCTTACTTTTCCTTTACCTATTTCTTCTTGTCTTTTTTCTCCTTTGGCTTCTTGGGCTTTTTCACATTCTTTCTTCCCTTAGTTCCCATGTTTTTTCCTCCTCCTTCTCCTTTAAGAAATCTCTTCAAACCTCTAGGTAACCCCTTAAATCCAAAGGGTCAAGTAATTCGGGATAAAATTCTGCTGTATAAGCTGCTACGATTCCAAGAATTGATTCCTCTCGCTCCTCAAGAGTTACTATATCAGGTTTTTCGGGAATATCCACACCGTATTTCCTTGCCTTAGTCCACTCATCCATATCAATATTTTCACAGGCATTCCTATACATTCTCTCCGTTAACTCAGGGAACAAGCTCCCGAAGCCTATGCCTCCTGCTCCGAAACTGTGGATTTTAGGCCAAGCCGTTTCTAACGAAACTTTTTGGTCAAATACTTTGACGACTTTTTTATTTCCACGAGTATATTCTTCAAAAACCCCATCCAAACTTAACCCGACGACCCTTTCAAATTCTCTGTAGAAAATGAAGTTATAGAAGGTAGTTGGGTCCCTACTAAGTTCATTTCTAAATTTTTCAAGACGTTCACTTGCTTGGTCTTGCATTGGTTTCACAAACTTATTAACCTCTGCTTCAGGAACTACAAGCATATTTACCAGTGTGCTTATCTTGTCACGTTTAGCACGTCCTAACATTGCTCCAGACTCATACTGGAAGCTAAGAGTAGCAAAATAGTCCCATAAGCGTAGGTAATGTCCTCCAAAGAGTTCCTTTTTCAATGCTTGCCTTAATGGTATCTCACCTAAGAAACCCATTAATGAAGGTTGTCCTTCTTTGAATGGCATTTGGTTGTCTCCTTACTTCAAACCCACCTCATCCCCTTGCTCTGGTTAGGCTGACTTCCTTGAAAGCCGCCGGGAGTTAAGGAAGAGCACGCCGGCAATGAGATAGGGCAAACCCATTATTAACCAAACCAAAACATGATTGCGCCCGGCAAAAGCGCCTATATGGAGGCCCATTCCGATGGCAGCCAGAACCAGCAGTATGCCGGCCAGCCGCTCCCGCCACCAGGACAGGATGCCGCCAGCCAGGGCGACAGCCACGATTACGACCAGCAGCATACCTTCCATCGCAAATGGTTCGTCTTCAAAGAAAGCCCCGGCAACCAAGCTGATTAAGAAGAGTCCGGCGACACCCAGGGCAAGTATTCGTGCCGCCAATCTCATTCGCTTTACCTGGCGCTCTTGCTTACTCTCCGTATTAGTTGCCTCCTCTTCTAGTTTTACCAAAGGTCATCTATTCAGGGAAGCTTGAAGGGGCGGAGCCCCTTCATTATATATACTTCCCCCTCTCCTTATCCCCTAAACACAAGGAGAGGGGGATAAAGGGGGTGAGGTTATTTAAATAAACTCGTCTAATGCCAATACCCATACAAGATTGCTATCAAGATAATAATTATTAGCCCTGCTATTACAACAATACCTAAAGTTTTTAAAGCATTTAGCAAAAATGGTAGCATTTCTTGGTTTGTTTCATCCTTCTTTTTAGTGTGCTAAATCCACCTTGTTCTTTTGCTCCGGCTCTTGGCCGAAGTTAGGGTAGGTAGCTGTACTTCGGTTAGTGATAACTCAACCAGCTGGTAAAACTGCTCCCTATCAGCGCCGGTGATTACTGCCTGTTCATGGGCCTCGCTTAAGGCCACCGGGTAGCCGTGCCCCCGCCGGCACTGGTCTAGGATAAGGGCGTGGGCCAGTTCCAGTCGGTCATTATCAAGGGCCACCCACTGGGGGAGCTCAACCCTGGCTATCTCATCATCAACCCTGAGATAGAAGAAATGTACCCGGTGGTCTCCATAGCGCTTCCGGACTATAGAAGACTGGCTAATAAAGAGGGCCGACCTTTCCCCGGGGCCCAAAAAGCCTAGAAACAGCTCGCGGTCCCGGATGCCGGCCACGGCATCGCAGTCTCTTTTGCCGCAAGGAATTTTATCGCAGTAGCGGTCGCAGTCAGCCGGCTCATGGGGGCAGATGGCCAGCCTGAGGGCATTAACAACATCGGTTGAGCCGGGGAAGCTGATGTAGCTGGCCAGGGCCAGATTTTTATCTTGGCTGATTCCCTTCATCTGCTCAAGGGAGTTTAGAAAGCCCTTGTCCAGCAGGGCACTAACAACAAACTCGGGGTAGTCCAGGCTGGCCAGCCCCCACAAGATCAACGAGCCGTCAAGCAGGGCCAGGGCCGGGCGGTCGGACGGCAGTTCGGCGGCCATGCCGGTCAGGTGGCGGCATTCTTCAACACTGCGTTTGATACCCAGGAGGGAGCCCTCTATCACCTGCTGGCGGCCCCCGGCCACCGGCGTCATCACTAGGTCTTCATCAGCCGAATAGAGATGGGGATGGCTATTAAGGGCGGCGTTGGGGCTGGCCCCGTAGTCAAGGTGGGCGCCGCCGATATTTATCAGGTAGCATCTGGTTGAGCGGTGGCGGTCAACATCAATATGGGAGCCGTCACTGGCCAGGATGGTGAATTCGTCGGGGGCGGCTGGCGCCTGGTAGCGCTGGCCTAAGCCATCTACCGGACCGGCCACCAGCCAGCTGGTCTTGCTCAGGGCAATCTTCCTTTTTAAAGGCTCAAGGTCAATAGCTTGGTTACCGATGACGTTCAGGGCGTACTGAAGGTGCCGCTGCTTCTCCTGGCGGCCCGCCTTAAGCCGGGCCACCATATGGCCAACAGCCTGAGCAATCTTGGTCAGGTCTAACGACAAATCTGGCCCCCAAGGAGACTGGCGGTGGCTGTCCTTCTCTAGTTAGTATAGCTGTTTTAGGGTGATGGACTCAAGCCCGGTGAAGAGGTGGCCTTAAGGGTGCTATAATAAAGCCGTTTTATGCTGCCCATTCTATTAAGCGTCATTGTGATTTCACTCTCCGGGGCGATGATGCCCGGCCCCATGTTCGCCGTGACCCTGGCCAAGAGCTATAAGTCACCCTGGGCCGGCACCCAGATATCCCTGGGCCATGCCGTGATAGAGGTGCCCCTGATACTGCTGATATACCTTGGCTTTGCCCAGTTTTTCCAGGAGAACCTGGTGCAACTCATCCTGAGTATCGTCGGCGGTGCCATGATTGTCTGGCTGGGCGTGGCCATGTTTCGCGCCCGCACCGAGGTAGTCCACAAGGGCAAGGATTTGGCCTACAGCGCCTTCACCGCCGGCATCATTACCAGCGCCCTTAACCCCTTCTTTCTAATTTGGTGGGCCACGGTGGGCAGTCTGCTGATTATGAAATTTCTGGACTATGGCCTGGGCGGCCTGGCCGTGTTTACCATCAGCCACTGGCTGGTTGACCTGGTCTGGCTTTCCCTTGTTTCGGTGCTGGTCTATAAGACCCGTAAACTCTGGGGGCTGAGGTTTCAGGAAGGGGTTTTTATTGCCTGCAGCCTGCTGCTTATCGGCTTCGGCATCTGGTTTATGGTCTCAGGCATCCAGATGATTACCTAGTCTTAAGGTGAGGTAAAAAGCCTATGAAAGTGGGCCTTGTTTATGACCCAATCTATCTAAGGCATGATACCGGGCACCATGTCGAGAATGCCGAAAGGCTTTCGGCCGTCATCGACCACCTGGAAGGGGCCGGGCTTAAAGAAAGGCTTAAACCAATTGAACCCCGGGCGGCCTCAGCAAAGGAGCTGTTATTGGTGCATCAGCGGCAGTACATATCCTATATCCAGGGGGTGGCCCAGCGGGGCGGCGGCTGGCTGGACGCTGATACGGTAGTGTCGGCTGACTCATATCAGGTAGCCGCCTATGCCGCCGGTGGTGTTATCAGGGCCGTTGAGCAGGTTTTGGCTGGGGAGGTGACCAGTGCCTTTGCCCTGGTGCGGCCGCCGGGGCATCATGCCACCTGGCGGCGGGCGATGGGCTTCTGTCTCTTTAACAATGTGGCCATCGCCGCCAAGTACGCCGTGAATAACTGCGGCCTGGAAAGCGTCCTTATTATTGATTTTGATGTCCATCACGGCAACGGTACTCAGGAGGCCTTCTATAGTGACCCTGGTGTCCTTTATGTGTCAACGCATCAGTACCCCCACTATCCGGGTACGGGTGGTATTGACGAGACGGGCAGCCGTATGGCCCGGGGAACCACGCTAAATATACCCCTGCCCGCCGGCTGTGGCGATATTGAATACCTCAGGGTCTTTAAGAAAATCGTTGTCCCGGCCGCCCGGCGCTTTAAGCCCCAGCTTATCCTGGTCTCGGCCGGCTACGATGCTCACTGGGCTGATGGCCTATCTATGATGCAGCTGACCGTAGCCGGCTTTGCCCGGATGGTGGCCATTATCAAGGAACTGGCCCAGGAACTATGCCACGGCTACCTGGTCTTTGCTCTGGAGGGCGGCTACGAGCTGACGGTGCTGGCCTCTTCAGTGGCCGCCACCCTAAATGTTCTGCGGGACAGCGATGAAGTTGACGACCCCTTGGGTGAGTCACCACGCCGCTTTGGCGCCCCGGACATAGAGGGCCTGGTTAGGGCAATAAAGGAAATCCACAACCTAGCTTGATGATTCTATCTGGCGCAGGCTACAGACGATGGAACACTGCCTACACTCTAGTTTACAGGGTTCAATATGAATTGTGATACTGATGCGGGGTAATCTTTTCCTCAGGTCTCGCTCTAGATGGTCGCACAACCGGTGGGCCTTTTCCACGCTGACATTTTTAGGCACTACCAGATGTAGCTCAATGAAGCGTTGGCTTCCTGCCTTGCGGGTACGCAGTTTGTGGAAACCAACTAGCTGGCCGCTGTGTTCTTTAATACAGGCTATTATCTCTTTCTCTTCTGCCTCGGGCAGTTTGACATCAACCAAGCCGCCAAACGACCTCATCAGTATTTCATAGGCTGCTTTCAGAATAAATAGGGCTACTATCAAAGCGATGATGGGGTCAAGAATGGCCACTCCTGTCAACCAGACAACAACTAGCCCGACGAAAACACCGGCCGATGTCCAGACATCAGTGGTTAGGTGGCGGGCATCGGCCTCCAGAGCTATTGAATCCGTAGTTCGTGATACCTTTAGCAGATGTCTGGAAACAAATATGTTGACCACAATTGACACCGCCATTACCCCGAGGCCCAGCTCCAGTAATTCCACAGTGCCTCCGGTCACAAGCCTTTTTATAGCCTCGTAGATAATCAGGCCGGCGGCGACAAATATTAACCCCGCCTCGGCAACACCGCTAATATTCTCTGCCTTGCCATGACCAAAGGGGTGCTGCTTATCAGCCGGTCTATCTGAGATTCTGACGCCGAAGAAGGCAATGATGGCGGCGGCCAGGTCAAGCAGGCTGTGGATGGCTTCAGCCAGGATACTGATGCTGCCGGTAATGAGACCGGCAACCAGCTTGAGTGTTATTAGCAGGCTGTTGGAGATAATAGAAAGGGCTGCGGCAGCGGACTTTGTGGCTGGCATTGCTCATCACCCGCCCTTGGCTCCGGCTGGCTTGAGGAGCCGCGGCCACTCGCCCTTCTCCCAGATGACCAGTATTGACGGGGCGATAAAGAGTGAACTGTATGTCCCGGCGATGATGCCAATCAGCATCACCACGGCAAAGTTCTGAATCTGGGCGCCGACGAAGAGCATCAGGGCCAGTATCACGATTATGGTGGTCAGGCTGGTATTCAGCGACCTGATTAGGGTCTGGGCAAGGCTGCTGTTGACCACGGCTTCAAAATCGGGCCGGACACTCTTAAGCAGATTCTCGCGTATCCGGTCAAAAACGACCACGGTGTTGTTGACGCTGTAGCCGATAACGGCCAGGATGCCGATGATAAACATCAGGTTGATTTCCCAGCCCAGAATGGCACCCAGAATGGAGAAGATGCCCAGGGCAATCAGGGCGTCGTGGACCAGGGCCACTATGGCGCAGGTGCCGTAGTGGAAGGGTTTAGGCATGCGGCGGAAGGCCCAGGTGATATAGAGAAGGATACCCACGGCGGCTACGGCCACGGCAATGGCCGCCGTCTGGGCCGTCTGCCGGGCGATGACCGGGTCAACATTCTCAAAGCCACGCTCGGTAACCGGGCCGAAGCTGGCCACCAGGCCTTCCTCTAGCTCTGTTTTTTGGGCAGTGGTCAGTTCCACGGTGCGGATAAGAAAATCACCCTCCCCGGTGGTCTGGACAATGGCCTTTTCGTAGCCCAGGCCGGCCAGCTCCTGCTTTAGTTCATTTAAGTTCACTGGCTGCTCAAAGTCCAGGGTCAGCAGTGAGCCGCTGGAGAATTCTATGCCCGCTTTAAGGCCGAAGACACTCAGGGAGACGATGCCCACCAGGATTACTATGCCTGATATGGCCAGAAAGCGGAACCTTTTGCCGATAATATCAAACATTACCTTCACCCGACTCAGTGCTAAAGTAGGCCTTCTTTTGGGCCAGACGGCTGCCCACAAACAGGCGCAGCAGTGTCCTGGTGACCACAATGGCGGTGAACATGCTGACGGCGACGCCGATAAACAGGGTCAGGGCAAAACCCATTACCGGCGCCCCGGCGACGATGCTTGAACCCACCCAGTAGAGGATGCCACAGACAATGAAGGTGGTGATATTGCTGTCCCTGATGGCCGTCCAGGCGCGGTTAAAGCCGGCCTCAATAGCTGCCCTCGGTGTCCGCCCGGCGTTAAATTCCTCCTTCATCCGTTCAAAGATGAGCACATTGGCGTCCACAGCCATGCCTATGGACAGGATAAAGCCGCCGATGCCGGCCAGGGTCAGGGTGACCGGAATCATCTTGAACAGGGCCAGTACCAGCGAGCCGTAGAAAACCAGGGCCAGGCTGGCAATGAGCCCGGGCAGGCGGTAGAAGGCAATCATAAAAAGCATCACCAGGGCGATGCCAATCAGGCCTGCCTTAACACTCAGGTCAACAAAATCGGCGCCCAGTATCGGGGATACGGTCTGCTCGTAGATGACCTCTAAAGGCACCGGCAGGCGGCCGGCGTTAAGCTGCTTGGACAGCTCGCTGGCCTCATTTAGGCTCAAGCCTTCAATCTGTCCCTTGTCGCTAATTACTGACTGGATGATGGGGGCGATGGGCTGTCCGTCCTCCCCTAGAAGGGGCTCATCTCCTTCAAAGATGCCCAGCGACTGGCCTATCAGCCGGCCGGTGATTTCCTCTGATAGCCTAGCGCCCTCTTCATCAAACTCAAAGATGAGCAGTACCCCGGCGAATGGGTCTGTGGTTACATAGGTATTTTCCTTAAAGTAGCTCGAGTTGAGCACCTTCTCCTGGCCGTCAATGGTGCCCGTGGCCGGTATCCACTGTTCCTCACCGTTTTCATCAATTACCAGTTCACGGAACTCAAGCAGGGCGGTGCGCCCGAGGCGCTCCTTCTGGGCATCAGTAATATCAAGCCCGGGTAGTTCCACCACAATGCGGTCTTCACCCTGTTTCTCAATATTGGGCTCGGTTACCCCCAGCGGGTTAATCCGGTTGGAGATAACGGCGATCACGCCGTCCATAACCTCAGCCTCGTCTCCGGGCTCGACCCCCGAGAGGTCGGCCTTATAGACTAGATGGAGGCCCCCCTGAAGGTCCAGGCCCAGAATGAAGTCCTTCTGACCCAGCAGGCCTTGATTGATGGGTAGAATCACCAGCAGGCAGAGGATGAAGATTATCAGTATCGCAATAGAGACCAGGGTGTTTCTTCTGGGCATATCCTTCCCTAAAGCCCGGGTTCACCGGTTGATGACTTTAATAGATTGGCTATGTAGGCCAGTGCCTGCTGCCTGGTGGTAATCTCGGCTGAGGCCTGGGCTTCACCGACTGCCTCCAGGATTTGGCCGATTTTGGGCCCCGGGCTTAAGCCAAAGATGCTGATCAGGTCGTGGCCGCTAACCAGTTTAGCCGGGGCCACCCGCTCCTCCTGTCTGGAGTGCTGGCTGATTACATAGGCCACCAGCTCAGCATGCTCCCGCCAGTTGGCCAGGTCCAGGTTGGGACCTCGGGTGGCCAGGTGGTCAGCCAGGCTTAAGAAGAGGGTTTCGGTGCCGGCCTGGCCGCTATCGCGGAAGTAGCGGTAGATAGCCCGCTGGGAAGGCAGCTCACCCTGTTGGCTCATCTGGGGCGGCCGCAGATGATGGCGTACCATAGTCTCCGCCAGCCTTATTTCTTGACCGCTAAACCTGAGCCTTTTAAGGATGCTGACCGTAATAGTCGCCCCCTCACCGGCGTGGCCCAAAAAGCGGGTCCGGCCGCTTTGGTCAACCATCTTGGTCTGGGGCTTGGCGATATCGTGGAGCAGCGCCGCCAGTTTGGTTAGCGTCCGCCGGGTGCTACCACTGACCCTCTGCCCAAAGTGCTGGGCCAGCTCCGGTGACCAGGAGACAAGGTTAAGCACCTCTTGGCTGGCGTATTGCCAGCTCTCCTGCCTGAGCAGGAAGTCAACGGCGGCTATTGTTTTTAGGGAATGGCTAAGGACATCCCAGGTATGCTCTCTGGGCTGGGCAACCCCTTTGGCCGGAGCCAGCTCGGGAATAAGGGCCGTAATTAGGCCCAGCCGGTCAAGATAGGGCCAGAGTGGCTCCGAGTTGGGGACGGCCAGCAGTCTAGCTAGCTCCTCCCGTGACCGCTCACTGGCGACGCCGGCAATAAGGTGGCCTGAGTTCTTAATCAGGGCCTCGGTCTGGGCATCAATGACAAAACCAAGCTCGGCGGCCAGCCGCACCGCCCTTAACAGGCGCAGCGGGTCTGACTTAAAGGCCATCTCACTAACCGCCCGAATGACACCCTGCCCAAGGTCTCCCAGGCCACCGGTGGGGTCTATCACGGGAATATCGGTATAGGCTTGCTGCCCGGGATGGTAATGAGTTTCTTTGAGGTCAACGGCCAGGGCATTTATGGTGAAATCCCGTCGCTTGAGGTCCTGCTCAATGCTGCCGGTGATGGTTGACAAGTCAATCTGCCACTTAGGCCTGGCTGGGGGCGTTCCTTGATCCAGGAGCAGCCGACTCACCCTGTTTTCCTTATCCAGAGGGATATGCCTGCCGCCAAGGGCACTGGCCATTCTGGGAGCTATCTTAAGGGCATCGGCGGTTATGGCCAGGTCAATGTCGGCCGTCTCTCTGCCCAGCAGTAGGTCACGCAAGAAACCGCCGACAATATAGGCTTCAATTCCTTGCGAGGAGAAAAAATTGCCGACCTCATTTAGCAGTAATGAGGTCTGGGGCTTGAGTGAAAGCTTGGAAACCTTTTCAGCCACGGCTATCATCTAAAACTAGGTTACTATACTCCCTCGGCAGGTATTTATCAAGGAGAGGGGGACTAAAGGGGTGAGGTACAAGAATCTAGGCTACTAAAGGCAAAAATATGTCGGCGGTCAAGGTTGATGCCAAGCCGCCGCAGAAATTGCCCGACCTGTCTTAGCCGGTTTCCTTGGCCATGCCCTTGGCGATGGTCTTTAGTATGCCCAGGATGCCAACGATGGCCAGCTGTACCTCAACCGGCTCTTGAGCCAGCATCTTGGCGACATAGGGGTCTAATCGTCCGGCACGGTAGCCTTGCTGCACCTCGGATATAGTATCCGGCTGGGCAGAGAGGTAGCCGGCCAGAGTGAACAGCTCATCCTCCTCAAAGCCTAGAGGCTTGGCGATCCTTTTTAGCACACCGGCCGAGGGGAAGCGCTCACCCCTCTCAATACGCCCCAGGTGTGACGGCGAGACACCTGACATACTAGCCAGTTTCTGCAGGGTCAGCGGTAGCCGGACCCTTTCCTGCCGAATTACTTCGCCTAGGTTATCCATGGCTATATTATAATTCGCCAATTGGCGAAAGTCAATAGGCTATAATGGCTATATTATAATTCGTCAATTGGCAAGATTCTGTGACCCAGCAAGATGCCAAGTTTTTATTTTTTAAGCTAAAGTATAGGAAGTTATTGACAAATGGCATTATAAGTATTAAAATTTAGCCAAATGTCATTATTTAAGCGAAATGGGAGGCTGGTCATGATAGTAAGGACAAGGGTTTTTGAGCTATGTAATGGCCGATACAGCAACCTATCCCAGTTGGCCATGGCCATGGGAATATCGGTAAGCCAGGTTTATCGGGTGAGGGAGGGCCGGCGCCCGGTGGGTCATAAATTCATCATTGGGGCGGTCAGGGCCTTTCCGGCACGTAGGCTGGACGAACTTTTCTATCTTACCCCCAGTCAGCCAGACGGCGGCAGCCTTATTAAGAGGTAGAGTACTCATTAATACCTCTGGCAAGATGTCCCTTAGGCCAGGCCTAATGGGTCAACATCTATTACCCAGCCCTTGGGGATGGCCAGCTGGCCTAGAAAAGCCGATGGCTCACTACCCCGGATTATCAGCTGCCAGCGAAACCGGCCTCGTAGGCGGTGGATAAAGGCCGGGGCCGGGCCAATCAGGCTGAGCCCGGCGACCCCTTGGGCGTCTCTTTGGGCAATAAGCAGCCGCTTCATTCTCTCTGCCTCCTGCTGGCAAAGGGTGTCGTTAGGGTGGCTGAAGATAAGGCGGACTAGCCGGCTGAAAGGGGGGTTCCTAAGCTGGCGACGGTAGCCAATTTCCTGCTCATAGAAGGCGACATAGTCGTGCTTGATGGCTGCCTGAATGGCGTAGTGCTTTGGCCAGTAGCTCTGGATGATGGCCCGCCCCCCGGGAGCACCGCGGCCGGCTCGGCCGGCTACCTGGCATAGCAGCTGAAAGGTTCTTTCCCCGGCGCGAAAATCGGGCAGATTGAGGGCGGTATCGGCACTGACGACGCCCACCAGGGTAACCCGGGGCAGGTCCAATCCCTTGGCTACCATCTGGGTGCCGATGAGGATATCGGCTTGATGGCTGCGAAACCGGTCCAGTATCTGCTGGTGGGCGTGCTTCTTTCGGGTGGCATCACTGTCCCAGCGCAGCAGCCTGGCTTCAGGGAAGGCATAACCGGCTTCCTGCTCCAGCCTCTGGGTGCCCAAACCCAGGAACTTGATGCGTCGGCTTAAGCACCTGGGGCAGGTCTGGGGAACCAATGTGCGGTAGTTGCACTGATGGCAGACCAGGCCATCCTCAGCCGGGTGATAGCTCAGGGCGACCTCACAGCGCCGGCAGCGCAGGACAAGGCCGCAATGGCGGCATTGGATAAAGGTGGCCCCTCCCCGCCGGTTAAAGAACAGAATCACCTGCTCCCGGTTGGCCAGGGCACTATCTATGGCCTGTCTTAAGGGGCGGCTGAAGATACTCCTGTTGCCCGCCTTAAGCTCTTCCCTTAGGTCAACTAGGTCAACCTCGGGTAGGGCCGAGCCTTCACGGGGGGTCAGCCGCTGGGGGAGCGAAAGCATCTGGTAATCTCCCTGCCGGGTGTGGTAGTAGCTCTCAACATCGGGGGTGGCACTGCCCAGGATAACCACCGCCCGGGAAAGCTCGGCCAGCTTCAGGGCGACATCACGGGCGTGGTAGCGGGGTGACTTGTCCTGCTGTTTATAGGTCCACTCGTGTTCCTCGTCAATAACTATCAGCCCCAGGTCGGGCTGGGGGGCAAAGACGGCACTCCTGGGGCCGATGACGACATCAAACTGCCCTTTTTTAATCTGCCGCCACTCATCAAATTGCTCTCCCAGAGAGAGCTGGCTGTGAAGGACGGCCACCCGCCGGGGGAATCGAGAGGCAAACCTTTCTATGGTCTGGAGGGTAAGGGCGATTTCAGGCACCAGGACAATGGCCCGCTTGCCCAGTCTTACCGCTTGAGCTAGGGCCTGTAGATAGATCTCTGTCTTGCCACTGCCGGTCACCCCGTGAAGCAGGAAAACAGGCGGTGATGTGCCTCCCTTGGCTGTCTCGTTAAGGGCCGAGGTAATGGCCTCTAGGGCCTTCTTCTGGGTGGTGGTGGGCTTAAGCGGTGGCGATGGCCTAATGCCCCGGTAGGAAATTGGCTCTCGCCTTACTTCAATATACTCAAGCGTAACCAGGCCCTTACTGACTAGAGCATTGACCACCGCTTTATCACATTTGACGCTTTGTCTGGCTTCGGGTAAGGGGACTGGTTTGGGCTGCTGGGCCAGGAAGTCAAGAAGGGCCGCCTGCCTTAAAGCCCCTTTCTTGAGCAGCCTGGCCGCCTGCCGGCGGGCTTCATCGGCCTTTAGGACCAGGCCGAGGTGACCCTCTTTCTTGGGCCTTACCCTGACCGGCTCCAGTTCATAGCTTCTGACCACCAGGCCCCTTCTTGTCAGTTGCTGGCTGATGATCTTAGCCCTTCTCTTGCCTAGTGCCTTCTCCAGTTTCCTCAGGTCCACCTTGCCCTGTTTCTGGATTAACCGGACTAGCTGCCTCTGCTCTTGGCCAAGAGAGGAGATGTCGTCTTCAGTGGCTGTTGCTGAAAGGGAGATAAAGGTCAGCGTACTTCGCTCAAATCCCGGGGGCAGCATTAAAGCCACGGCATCAAAGAGGGGACAGAGATAGTGGTCGCTGAGCCAGCGGGCCAGACTTATCTGGGCCGGGGAGATTAAGGGCTGGGGCTCAATTAAGCCGATTATCTCTCTGGTTTCCGGGACCTGGGGGGTCTGGCCTAGCTCCAGGACAATTCCCTGGAGGACCCTGTTGCCAAAGGGAACCCAGACCGCCTGGCCGATATCTAGGCTTAGACCCTGGGGGATGGAATAGCTGAATGTCCGGCGCTGGGCTACTGGTGAATTAACACTAACCTCGGCATACGGCAACGGTTATACCCCGACAGCGTGGCTCTTAAAGTCTCTTTTATCTCTTTTCCTTGATACGGGCCGCCTTGCCACTAAGCCGGCGCAGGTAATAGAGCTTGGCCCGGCGCACCTTGCCGTGACGGACTACCTTTACCTTCTCTACCAGTGGCGAAGCCAGTGGGAAGGTGCGCTCAACTCCGATACCATAGCTGGTGCGTCTTACCGTAAAGCTGCCGCCGTCGGCGCCACGCCGCAGCTTAATAACTACCCCCTGAAACACCTGGCTGCGCTCTTTGCCGGCCTCCACAATCTTGGTGCTGACCTTTACCGTGTCACCGGGGGCAAGTTCGGGGATATTTGGATTTGGTTTGACCTCGACTAGTTCAGCGATATTCATTGGGCTAGACTCCTCATGTTAAGTAAATCACAAGACCCAGTTGTTTAGCAAGTGCCGTCCTTTTTTAGCCGGCTGACCAGCTGCCTCTCCTCAGGGGACAATTGGGCCTTGTCCAGCAGCTCGGGGCGCCGCTCTAGGGTGCGCCTGATGGCCTGCTGACGACGCCAGCGGGCTATTTGGGCATGGTTCCCTGAGAGCAGTACCTCGGGCACCGGCCAGCCCCTGTAGACCGCCGGGCGAGTGTACTGCGGGTATTCCAGAAGTCCGGCGGCGTGAGAGTCATCCCGCGACGAAGCCTCTGAGCCGAGAACGCCGGGCAGCAGCCGGACCACGGTATCGACTATTACCATGGCCGCCAGCTCACCACCGCTTAAAACATAGTCGCCAATGCTTATCTCATCGGTGGCCAGGTACTGGCGCACACGCTCATCAAAGCCTTCATAGTGGCCGCAGATTATGATTAGATGGCTGTGGCCTGATAGCTCCTGGGCAACCTGCTGGCAGAAAGGGCGGCCCTGTGGCGTCAGCAGGATAACCGGTGGCGGCCCAGCCCCTTCTTCAGGTTTTAGGGTTTCTTTTATCTGGGCCACGGCCTCAAAGATGGGCTCCGGCTTGAGCACCATGCCGGCACCGCCACCATAGGGAGAGTCGTCAACGATGTGGTGTTTGTTATGGGTGTAGTCCCGGATATTGTGGATGTTGACCTTGACTAGGCCACTGTTTACCGCCCGCTGAAATATGCCGCTTGAAAACGGCCCCGGGAATATCTGGGGGAACAGGGTCAGGATATCAATTCGCACTTTAAAGCCTGTCTCTCCTAATAAAAATACGGCGGCTCCTAAAGCGAGCCGAGCTCTTATTTTACCACATATCAAAGCGGCCGCCAAATCAGGGCAAATCGGTAAATCGAAAAAATTTTTATCTCAAAAGTATTGACAAAAGGGGAGGCGGGTTATAGAATGGGAAAAAGTGGTAAGAAGTGGTAAATCAGGGGATTAAGAGGTTAGATGTTTTTCGGCGAATTTGAGTACAAGCTTGATGAGAAGGGTAGACTACCTATCCCGCCAAGGTTCCGGCGTGAATTTAGGGATGGGATGGTACTGGCGCCGGGGGCGGAGAAGTGCATCTCCGCCTACCCGCTGGCTGAGTGGAAGAAACTGGCGGCCCGGCTTGCTACCGGTTCGCTGAGCCCCAGCAAGCTGCGGAGGCTGAACCGGGCCCTTTTCGCCACCGCCTTTTACTCCAGCCTTGACGGGCAGGGCCGGATTAGCCTGCCCCTGCCCTTGCGAGAATATGCCGGCATTGAGGATGAAGTAGTTGTCGCCGGAGTCAATAACTATCTGGAGCTGTGGCCCAGAGAGGTATGGCAACAAGAGAAGGCTGTTAGCCAGGAGCAGGCCTGGCAGATTATTGAAAGCCTGGAGGAGCATTAGGGAGGTAACATTGATGTCAGCCCCTAGCCATATCCCGGTCCTTCTCCAAGAGACCATCCAGGCACTGGCCGTTGTCCCTGGTGGTCGCTATATTGATGCTACTATCGGCGGCGGCGGCCACGCCGCGGCTATCCTGGAGCACAGTTCCCCCGGCAGCCAGCTACTGGGCATTGACGCCGACCCGGCAGCCCTGGAGGTGGCCCGGTTAAGGCTTCCACGCTACGGTGATTCTATCCGGTTCATTAATGATAACTTTGCCAATCTAGAGGCTGTCTGCCTTAAATATGACTTCTTCCCGGTGCACGGCATCCTTTTTGACCTGGGGGTCTCATCTCTCCAGCTCAGTGACCGTGGCCGCGGTTTCAGCTTCCAGCAAGACGGCCCGCTGGATATGCGTTTTTCTCCTGATCAGGAGATTACGGCCGCTGATATCGTTAATACCTTCCCCGAGGCGGAACTAGCCCGGCTAATAAGGAGATACGGTGACGAGGGCCGCAGCCATAGAATAGCCCACCAGATTGTCCAGCAGCGGCCGATAAAGACTACCCTGGAACTGGCAGGGATAATAGAGCGGGCTGTTGGCCGCCCAAGGGGCAGAATCCATCCGGCTACCAAGACCTTTCAGGCACTTCGCATCGCCGTTAACCACGAACTTGATAACCTGGAGGCCGCCCTGAGGCAGACGGTTAATCTGCTTGGTTTTGACGGCCGGCTGGTTGTTATCAGCTACCATTCCCTTGAAGACCGCATTGTAAAGCGGTTTATGCAGGAGGAGGCCAGGGGTTGTATCTGCCCGCCTGAGACCCCGACCTGTGTTTGCGGCCATAGCGCCCATCTCAGGCTGGTTAACAGGAGGGTGATAATCCCATCGCCCGAGGAGGTTAGCTCTAATCCGCGCAGTCGCAGTGCCCGACTCCGGGCCGCCGAGCGCCTTTTCAGCCAGCAGGAAATCGGTGAATCGGCCCCAAAGCTCTTTTTTTTAGCTAGGATGGCCGCATCTCAAATAGAACAAGAGTCAGACTCCGTAGAAGAGGAGGCTAAAAAATGTGAAAAGCAAGGTAGTGCTAGAGTTTTTTAGTAGTATCTAATGAAGGAGGAGACAGATGAAAAATAGGGTTATTTCGGCAATTGATGTGGGCACCACCAAGATATGTACTACCATAGCCGAGGTAAATGAAACGGGCAATGTCCGCGTTGTCGGCGTTGGCGTTACCCCGTCCCAGGGGCTACACAAGGGCTTGGTGGTCAACATCAATGACGCCAGAGAGGCCATTCGTGAATCGGTGAGAAAGGCCGAGCAGGTCTGCAACTATAAGGTGGAATCGGCCTATGTCGGCGTCACCGGTCGCCATATCAGCTCGCTTAATAACCGTGGCGTG
>JAUXAE010000097.1 GCA_030620035.1 Dehalococcoidales bacterium | reverse complement strand
GTCCTTCGGGATGGTCAACCTGAAGCATCATTCGTTTGACGAACACGCCCAGATATAATAAACTTATATTGCTGGTCATGGATAGGATAAGAGCAGTTCCTGTGGTGTCGGAATAAGCTGTTTCTTCTCGAATGAAAGTTCGGAACTGTCCAGAGTGACCAGCCAAATTGTTTTAGGTGGCGCATTCGTCTAGTGGCCTAGGACACCTCCCTCTCAAGGAGGAGATCACCGGTTCGAATCCGGTATGCGCTACCATTCTGTTAAATTGAACAATCAGCAATTTTGTTTAACCGCACAGATGACACCATAATCGTATAGAGTTCCCATCTCTGATATAATGGGTAAAAGTTGCACGAATCCTAACCGCAATAGGTATTTGTGACCGATCTCGGTCTGGCAAGAACTAGACTAGTAGGATCTAGGACGGGGATGACAGTGCCCGAGACAATGTGACAACGGGCAACCTATACCACCAGGCAGGTGACTGTTCTGGAGATGCCCCTCGCGGAGTGTATTTTCCTGGTGACCAGATCGCCGATATCAGCCAGCGTTTCTCTTTCTATGGCGCTAATAATATCATAGGGCCCGGTGACCATATTGACCGACTCAATCCCTTCTAGCTGTTCAAGTGCCGCCACAACCTCCCTAGTTTTGCCCACCGCCGTTTCAATTAAAACAAAAGCCTTTGCCATGCTCCTCACCTCCTTTTGGGCTGATTTCCCATAACCAGTAGAGATGAACTCAGGGTTCGCCTGACCGCTCTCCAGTGGAATTGTAGGCTTGCCTTCAGTCAATGTCAATAACATCAGGCTTTAGGCTTTCCCGGCGTGTTTAGATTGTGTGGATGATACAATACGCTATTTTTTGCAACGAGCATCTGGGGCTATCCGTAATGGTAGCTCATTGGCTTTATTTTGCCCGGCGGTTCTTATATAATCCAGCAGTATCTGATATTAATAACTAAACCTTAGGGCAGTCTATAGTTACGGGGAGGATTTATCGAGATGGCTCTGGAGCAGGAAGTTGGCCGTTTACTAGGCCACAAGGGGCTGACCCTGGGCCTGGTTGAATCGGCCACTGGCGGCCTCTTGTCCCATCTGATAACCAATGTCCCCGGTAGCTCTGACTACTACCGGGGCTCGGTTACCGCCTACAGCAATGAGACCAAGATTAACCTGGTCGGGGTGAAGACGGCTACCATCACCAGGTATGGGGCCGTGAGCCCCCAGGTGGCTGAGGAGATGGTCCAGGGGGGCCGGAGGCTACTAGCTGTCGATATATGTCTGGCTGATAGTGGCATTGCCGGGCCCGGTGGGGCTACCCCGGGAAAGCCGCTGGGCCTCTTCTATATCGGCCTGTCGCATCAGGGGGGTACCTTTAGTCGAAAACACATCTTCAAAGGGGACCGTGGGCAGAACAAGCGACAGGCTGCCGAGGCCGCCCTAAGCTGGCTCAGGGAATACCTTTTAAGCTTGGGTTAGATAGGGATAACTATGCTCCGGCAAAAACGGGTGGTTAGCTGCTTTCTAGAGAGCGACGGCCGGATACTGCTGCTGCGGCGCAGTGGGCGGGTGGGCACCTATCAGGGGAGGTGGGCGGCCATTTCTGGCTATATCGAGAAGACGGCTGATGAGCAGGCCCTAACAGAGATAGCCGAGGAAACCGGCCTGAGCGGCCGGGACATTGAATTGATAAGACGGGGCCAGCCGCTGGAGGTTAGAGACGAAAAGCTGGGTATTAGGTGGCTGGTTCATCCCTACCTGTTTCGAGTAAAGGAGCGGGGACAGGTCAGCATTGATTGGGAGCATGAAGAGGCCAGGTGGCTAGACCCCAAGGAAATAGATAATTACCCAACAGTACCCAGTCTCAAGGAAGCCCTGGCCCGGGTATGGCCTGCCTAGCTGCTATTAAACGGCGGTTTTAAGATGGGGTGAGCTAGATTAGAATCTAGGGTTTTTGGTAACTCTTTCTTCCCACCCTCCCACCCACGAGCCGTCTCTGGGGTCTATCTGCTTTAGTCACCGTCTTCTATAACAGGGATAAAGCATAAGCAGCGTAAATAACCGCACATTTAAACTTGATTGTCATCATTACCTATCAATGCTATACTCTGACAGACTTTAGATACTAGATAGGGTAATATTTGATGAAGAGGGTTGACGGTCGTGCCTACGATGAGCTAAGGCCGGTGAGCATAGTACCCGGCTTCTTGAGCTTTGCCGAGGGCTCGGTGCTGATAGAGCAGGGTAAGACACGGCTGGTGTGCTCGGTCAGTGTTGGCGAGAAGGTGCCCCCTTTCCTCAGGGGGAGTGGCACCGGCTGGGTTACCGCCGAATACTCCATGCTGCCCCGGGCCACCGTCACCCGCTCTCCTCGCGATTCTGTCCAGGGCCGGGTCTCGGGCCGCAGTCAGGAGATACAGCGCCTAATCGGGCGCTCACTCAGGGCGGTAACTGACCTGGCGGCACTGGGCGAAAGAACCCTGGTGGTGGACTGTGATGCCCTGCAGGCGGATGGCGGCACCAGAACAACGGCCATTACCGGGGCCTATGTCGCCCTTTACCAGGCGATGCAAAATATGGCCAATATGGGTGTAATATCAGACATGCCACTGGCAAGTGCCGTGGCCGCCACAAGTGTCAGTATTCTTCGGGGCAACATCCTGCTTGACCCCTGTTATGATGAGGACTGCAATGCCGAGGCCGACTTCAATGTGGTGATGACCGGCCGCGGTGAGTTTGTTGAGGTTCAGGGCACGGCTGAAGGTAGACCCTTTAGCAAGGAAACCATTGACCTGGTGCTGGCCCTGGCCGGGAAGGGCATAAAGAGGCTCTTTGAGATTCAGCAGGCGGCTATAGATACCTTGAAGACCGGCCCCAGGGGTTAGGGGCGCACCTGGCCGCTGCCTAGGATAAGCCACTTGTAGCTGGTGAGCTCCTTGAGTCCCAAGGGGCCGCGGGCATGCATCTTCTGGGTGCTGATGCCAACCTCTGCCCCCAGGCCAAACTGACCGCCGTCGGTAAACCGGGTGCTGGCGTTGACATAGACGCAGGCAGCATCGACCTCGTTAAGGAAGCGCCTGGCCGCCCCGTAGTCCTCGGTGACGATGGCTTCAGAATGGCCCGAGCCATAGTCGGTGATGTGCCCCAGTGCCTCATCCAGTGAATCTACCACCCTGACGGCGGCCACCAGCGATAGGAACTCCTTGCCCCAGTCATCATTCTTGGCCGGGACCAGTTTTAATGAGGGCACTGGTTTGAGAATAGACAGGGCCCGCTCATCACAATGCATCTCAACCCCGGCCTTGGCCCATTCCTGGGCCACTAAAGGCAGGAATTCTGGGGCAACCTTGGTGTGGACCAGGAGGGTGTCCAGGGCATTACAGACAGTAGGTCGCTGCACCTTGGCGTTATAGGCAATGGCCGTTGCCTTGTCCAAATCGGCGCTCTTGTCAACATAGGTATGGCAGACACCGATGCCCCCGGCCACCACCGGCATCGCCGCCTTTTCCTTGATGAATTTAATTAGCCCGGCGCCACCGCGGGGAATCATCAGGTCAATAATGTCGGCCATCTTAAGCAGGTGACCCACCAGGGTTCGGTCGGTATTGTCAATAAACTGGACGGCACCTTGAGGCACGCCGGCCTTGGTGACTGCTTCCTGGACTACCCGGGCCAGGGCGCTGTTTGAGTTGATGGCCTCCTTACCGCCCCTCAGGATGACGGCATTACCCGACTTCAGGCATAAGGTAGAGATGTCTATGGTAACGTTGGGACGGCTCTCATAGATGGCCCCGATAATCCCCAGCGGTACCCGTTTTTTACCGATGAGCAGGCCGTTGGGCAGGGTGCCCGTGTCAAAAACCTCGCCCACCGGGTCGGGCAGGGCGGCCACCGCCAGCACATCTTGGGCAATGGACTCAAGGCGTTCCCGGGTTAAGAGCAGTCGGTCAAGCATGGCGGCGCTCATGCCCTGGGCTTTGGCCTCTTCGTAGTCCATCTTGTTGGCGGCCAGGATTTCATCACTTTTTTCAAGCAAATTGTGGGCAATGTTGTCCAGTGCCTTGTTCTTGATCTCGGTAGATAGGTAGGCCAGGCGCCACGAGGCCGCCTTGGCCGCCTTAGCCTTTTCTTC
>JAUXAE010000061.1 GCA_030620035.1 Dehalococcoidales bacterium | reverse complement strand
GATACAGGATAACAAGGTAAACCGCGAGGACATAGTCATTCTGGGAGTCCCCTGCTCGGGGATTATTGATGTCACCAAGGTTGAAGGCCTGGTGGCCAGGGACAGGGATGAAATAGATGATATTGCCCGGCAGGATGGTACCGTTATCATCGCGGTCGGCGGCCAGCAAAGGGAATTCCCGGCTGGCCAGGTCCTTTTTGATAACTGCCTTGATTGTGAGCTGCCCACCCCCAAGGAATATGACCTGCTACTTGGTGAGCCGGTGCCGCCCATAGGGGGTAAATCGGAATCTCAGCAGAAGCTGGAAGAACTAAGGGCCAGGCCGCCTGACGAGCGGTGGCAATTCTGGCAGAAGGAGTTTGGCCGCTGTATCCGCTGTTATGCCTGCCGCAGTGTCTGTCCCGCCTGCTTCTGTAAGCGCTGCTTTGTTGAGGAGTCTGAGCCGCAGTGGCTTCTGCCCATTCCCCGCTGGCAGGACAACCTTATCTTCCAGGCAATCAGGAATATCCATGTTGCCGGCCGCTGCACCGACTGCGGCGAGTGTGAGCGTGCCTGCCCGATGAACATTCCCTTAAGAAGCCTGACCAGGGATATGTATGATATCGTGGCCGACCTCTTCCAGTTCAAGTCGGGAATGGACATAGCCGCGGCGCCCCTGCTAACGGCCTACGAGGTTGAGGAGGCCGAAGACCTAATCAGGTAGCTGAGATGGCTGGTAGTAAGAAGATAAAAAAGCAGGACCTGGCCCGGCTCTTGAGCCAATGGAGCCAGGAGTTCAGCCTCTTTGTCCCGTCGCGGACAAGCGGCCCGGCCGAAATGACTGAGTATGACGGCCAGGACACCAGTTTCCTTGGCTGGTACCGCAACACCATCATTCCCCCCAAGGCCAGCTTTCTGCCCCATATGGAGGAAATGTTTTCCTTTCACCGGAATAAACAGGGCCACCAGCTGGAACTGCCCCCATCCGATGAGCAGAAAAGGCTTATTTTCGCTATCCGTCCCTGTGATGCCCGGGCTCTAACCATCCTAGACAATGTTTTTGAGGACGCCTACCAAGACCCCTATTATCGGGGCCGAAGGCGGCGGGCTATCCTGGTCGGGCTTGGCTGTACCAACCCCTATGACAGCTGTTTCTGCACCTCAGTGGGCGGCGGCCCATCAGAAACCACCGGCGTTGACATCATGCTCACCGATATCGGTGATGAGCTAGTGGCTAGAGGCATCACCAAGGCCGGCGAGGAGCTAATAGCCAGAAGCAACTTAGCCAGGGCAACCAAGGCTGACCAGAAAAGGGCTGAGCAGAGCCAAGAGGCCGCCCGGCAGAAGGTAACCAGAAAGGTAGATACCAGGGATATGGCCAGCAGGTTACAGGCTGTCTTTGATGACCGGGACTACTGGCAGCAGCTAGCCGCCAAGTGCCTCAGCTGCGGTATCTGTACCCTGCTCTGCCCTACCTGCTACTGCTTTGATATTAATGATGAGGGGTCACCGGAAAAGGGCACCAGGTGCCGCAGCCTGGATAGCTGTGCCTTCCCGGACTATACCAAAATGCCCATGGAAAACCCCAGGGATGAGAAGTGGCGGAGGGTCAGGAACAGGCTTTGCCATAAATATGAGTTCTACCCGATGCTCTTTGACACCATAGCCTGTACCGGCTGCGGCCGCTGTATTCGCCTGTGCCCGGTTAACTGGGACATCGCCCAGATTCTTGAAGGTGTGCCCGAGCTTAGCCAAGCGGAGGGTCCAAAATGACCATTACTGATATCAGCCAACGCAAGAGGTTTCTGGCCCAGGGGAATGTCTATCTGCCCCACATAGCAGTAATTGAGAGGATAATTGATGAAACGCCGGGCATCAGGACCTTTCACTTCAACTTTAAGGATGAGCGGCTGCGGGGAGAGTTTACCTTTGAGTCAGGGCAATTCGGTGAGTTCTCGGTCTTTGGTGTTGGTGAGGCCCCTTTTTGTATTTCCTCAAGCCCCACGAGACAGGACCACCTGGGATTTACTGTGCAACGGGTGGGCAGGGTAACCAACGCCCTGCACCGGCTGGCTGTTGGCGCCGAGATAGGCTTCAGGGGGCCCTACGGCAATGGCTTCCCCATAAATAACCTGGAGGGTAAGAACCTGGTCTTCGTGGCCGGTGGCATCGGCCTGGCGCCGCTGAGGTCACTGGTCTGGAATGTTATTGACAACCGGGCCAAATACCGGAATGTGGACATTATCTACGGTGCCCGCAGTCCGGCTGACCTTTGCTTCAAGTATGACCTTGATTCCTGGCAAAAAGACAAAACGGTAAACCTATTCACCACTGTTGATAAGGGCGATGACAAGTGGAAGGGAAAGGTCGGTTTTGTTCCTCAGGTACTGGAAGGGGTAGCCCCCTCAGCCGATGGTGCCGTGGCCGTCGTCTGCGGGCCACCAATAATGATAAGATTTACCTTCCCGGTGCTGGAAAAGCTGGGCTTTACCCCGGAACAGATGCTCACCACCCTGGAAAAGAGAATGAAGTGCGGCATCGGAAAGTGCGGCCGGTGCAACATCGGCAATATCTATGTCTGCCGCGATGGCCCCGTCTTCAGCTATGCCCAGATTATGAACCTTGTCTCCAGCGAGTATTAAAGGCTGCTCTAATTCTAGCGCTTTATCTTATCTAGGATCTCCCGGGTCGGGTCAAGCTTGTTCAATGTATAGAAATGCAGTCCTGGGGCCCCGCCTTCAAGCAGCTCATTACACTGCTCGACGGCAAACTTAACACCCTCTTGATAGGTAGCCTCATCATTGCCATCAAGTGGCCTAAAAATATCATAGACCCGCTGGGTGATGGTGGCGCCGCACTTACCGCAGAAGTCAAGCAGTTTCTGGTAATTGGTGATGGGTAGAATCCCGGGAATGATGCGCACGGTGATATCCATCTTTCTTACCCTGTCAACATATTCAAAATAGTCCTTGTTATCGAAGAAGAGCTGGGTGATGACAAAGTCGCCACCGGCATCCAGCTTAATCTTCAGGTACTTTAAATCGGTCTCCTTATCGGGGGTGCAGATGTGCCCTTCAGGAAAGCCGGCGACGCCGATGCTGAAGAAGTCACCGTGGCTACGTATAAGCTCAATGAGCTGGTAGCAATACTCCAGTCCGCCGGGGGCAGTTTCCCAGTGCTCCGTGCCCTCAGGCGGGTCGCCCCTTAGGGCCAGGATATTACGTATATTCTTCTTTTTCATCTCGTCAATTATGGCTTCAAGCTCAGCCTTGCTGTGCCCGACACAGGTCAAATGGTGCATTGTGGGCACGCCAAAACGCCTCTGGAAATCGTCAACGATATCCATGGTAAGCTCCCTGGTAGAGCCACCGGCACCGTAGGTTACTGAGAACCAGTCGGGTCCTAAATCCTTGAAGGCGCTGGCCACCTCAGGAAGCCTTTGCCTCCCCTTTGGTGTCTTTGGTGGGAAAAACTCAAAGGAATAGGTTTGTTCCTTCTCTTTCAGAATATCGGCTATCTTTCTAATCATTTTTGCCCTTCCAATTTTCTAGTATCTAAATAATGTAAGACCACTATACCAGCATCCCTTCCATCTGGGCCACGATCTGTTCGTTGGTAGAGTGACTAAGGCTTACGGCGTCACATGGACAACCACCAACGCAGGCGCCGCAACCCTTGCACAGCGCCTCATTTACCTGGCAGACCTCTTTTTCCTCATCAAAGGAGATAGCGCTGAAGGGACAGACAAGCCTACAGACCTGGCAACCGGAACAGATTCCACTATCAACAATAGCGGTAGCGGCTTCTATGGTAACCTTCCCCTGGCTAATCATAGCCAGAGCCTCGGCCGCGGCGGCTGAGGCCTGAGCCACGGTATCGGGTATGTCCTTGGGGCCCTGAGCACAGCCGGCGATAAAGATGCCATCGGTGGTGGTGGCTACCGGGTCCAGCTTGGGGTGCTTTTCCAGGAAGAAGCCATCGGCGCTGCGACTGATGTTAAACAGGCGGCTAACGGCTTCGGCGTCTCGTCGGGGCTCTAATGCGGTAATCAGGATAACCATATCAACAGGCACCCTTACCGTGTTACCCAGCAAGGTATCCTCACCAATGACAACCAGTTTGCCCTTTTCCTCGTCACTTATGGCCCGGTCAGTAACCTGGGCCACCTTGCCCCGGATAAAATTGACCCCTTCTTCTGAGACATGCTTGTAGAATTCCTCATAGGCCTTGCCGAAGCTCCTAATATCAATATAGAACTCATAGACCTCGGCCTCGGGCAAATGCTCCTTCACCAGATGGGCAAACTTTATAGAAGACATGCAGCAGACGCGGGAACAATACTCATGATAGTTCTTGTCCCTGCTACCGACACAGTGGATGATGGCAATGTTCTGAGGCCTAGAACCATCCTTAAGTACGATGTTGCCTTCGGTGGGCCCGGTAGAGTTGACCATCCTCTCAAACTCACGAGCGGTAATAACATTATCCAGACGCTTATAGCCATATTGTTCAACAGGGGTGGGCTCAAAGTCCTCATAACCGGTGGCCACGATAATATTACCCACCTCGATTTCAACAACCTCGTCTGCCTGCTCAAAATTAATGGCGCCTACCTCGCAGAACTTCTCACAGGCGCGGCACTTGCCCTTGATAAAATAGGTGCAGTTCTCCCTGTCTATCACCGGCACATTGGGCACCGCCTGAGGGAACGGGATATAAATAGCCCTTCTCTTGGCCAGAGCGGCATCAAACTCGCTGTCAACCTTGACGGGACACTTTTCAACACAGATGTTACAGGCGGTACACTTAGTCTCATCAACATACCTTGCCCTTTTCCTGACCCTGACCCTGAAATTACCGACATAACCGGTAACCTCCTCCACCTGGCTGTAGGTCATCAGCTCAATATGGGCATGGGAGGCTACCTGCGTCATCCTCGGGGTAAGAATGCAGGCCGAGCAATCCAGGGTGGGGAAGGTCTTATCCAGCTGGGCCATATGGCCGCCAATGCTGGGTTCCCTCTCTACCAGGTAGACCCTGTTTCCTGAGTCGGCAATCTTAAGGGCCGCCTGGATACCGGCAATACCACCACCCACCACCAGGGTATTGGGGTTAATGGCTACCTCCTTGGCTTCGAGGGGCTGGTGATAGATAACCCGCCTGGCGGCGGCACTGACAAGCGCCCCGGCCTTGTCACTGGCCTGCTCCTTATCCTCGGTTACCCAGGAGCACTGCTCACGAATATTGGCCATCTCAAAGAGATAGGGGTTTAGCCCGGCCTCCTGGCAGGCGGAACGGAAGGTGACCTCATGCATCGCTGGTGAGCAGGCGGCAACAACGACCCGGTTGAGCCCCAGTTTTCTAATGTCTTCCTTGATTAACTCCTGACCCGACTGGGAGCACATAAACTTGTGATGACGGGCTACCACCACTGAATCAAGGCCCTGAGCCTGCTCAGCCACCTTTTCTACATCTACTATATCAGCGATGTTATGCCCGCAGTGGCAGATATAGATACCGCTTCTGGGTTCCACTTTAGCTCCTAGGAGAAAACGAATTATATCATAAGTCCTAGAACTTATGTCCTGGCATAATAATCTAGGGGGTATTATTTGTCAAGCAACTGCTAACTGTATAAGGCTAGGGTTATTTGCCGAGGGCAGTTTGGTCGTGATAAACTGCCCTGGTTAAGGGGCGTTCCATGAGAGTACTGGTAACCAATGACGATGGCATATTTGCCCCGGGGTTATGGATATTGGTCAAGGAGTTAAAGAGTATTGCCCGGGTAGTAGTTGTCGCCCCGGATAGGGAACAAAGCGCCATCGGCACCGCGGTCACTCTGCGCCAACCACTGAGGGTTCAGAGGGTAAGCCCCTTGGTGCCAGGTGTCGAGACCTACTCGGTGGAGGGTACTCCCGGTGATAGTGTCATCCTGGCCCTGGGTAAACTAATCAAATCCAGGGTAGACCTGGTCATCTCAGGTATAAACCAGGGTCCAAATCTGGGCGATGACGTCCTTATCTCAGGGACCGTGGCCGCCGCCCTGCAGGGCTATCTTCGGGGACTGCCCTCCCTTGCCTTCTCCGTAGCCACCCCTAACAGCCCCTATCTGGATACCGCCGCCAAGCTAGCAACCCTGTTGGTCAAGAGAATTGGTGGCCACCGCCTGCCCAGTGATATTTTTCTTAATATCAACCTGCCCAACCGGCCGCTAGACCAAATCAAGGGGATAAAGACCGCCGGGTTAGCCCACAAGACACATATTGACACCGTTGAAGAAGGGCACGACGGCAGAAGGGAATATTACTGGCTGGTGCGTCAGAAGTTAACCACAGAGGCAAATGAAAAAACAGATATATGGGCCATAGAACAGGGCTATATTTCAATTACCACCCTGCACACCATACTGTTTCAAAAGCCTTTATTACCTATCTGGGATAGCCTGGGTGACGACCTTTTCCAGGAACTAAGGTCTTAGCAACTCTAAGCCACCGGGTCGGATTACCAAAAAACGGCTAAGAACTTGACCCGATATGAGTAAGTAGTGTACCATAAATCATCATTATATCTCTTAGAGGTGTGGGGTAGATGTCCCAGAATAGTAGTGACTGGATGCGAAGTATTACTATCGCCTCACCGGTGCTGGTAGCAGCTCTGGTCAGTGTCGTGCTGGCCGTAACCACAATGCTAAATCCGGCTGAAGCCACGACACCGAACGAGGGACAGGGCCAACAAAATCAGCATCAAAACGGACAGGGCTAGAATGGTCAGGAAACCCCACCGGTAACCGCCCGACAACTATAGGCAGCCTATCAAGCAGTTGAGGAAGACCAGGCTGCCGACATATATACCGAGAAGCAGGTCCAGGTATCAGGAGTATTGGCCAGTTGGGAAGCTGGTTCTATATAGTGGTTTACTGGCCACCGACCATTCTGGCGGTGAGCAGGAAAATATTTTAAATGAAGTCCGCTGGGACCTGAGTACGGCCGAGACGGCAATATTAGGTTGG
>JAUXAE010000072.1 GCA_030620035.1 Dehalococcoidales bacterium | reverse complement strand
CTCATCGCCAACAGGCAGGCCTTCATAGAGCTGCTGGGCAACGGCCATTGTCTGCTTGGCAGAAAAGTGGAGTTTACGCCAGGCCTCCTGTTGCAGGGTGCTGGTGATAAACGGCGGTGGTGGCTGGCGGCTTACCTTCTTGGTTTTTACCTTTAGCACCCGGTAGCTTGACTGCTCAAGCTCCTGCCTGATTTCATCGGCCTCCTGCTGGTTATGGATTACCAGCTTGACACCTATAAAGCCGACCAGCAGTGCCCGAAAGGGGACCCGTCGGGCGGCCGGCTTTTTGGCCAGTTCGGCCTCAATGGTCCAGTATTCCTCCGGGATAAAATTGTCAATCTCACGCTCACGGTCAACAATAATCCTGACGGCCACCGACTGGACCCTGCCCGCTGATAAGCCCCTTCTTACCTTGCGCCACAGCAGGGGGCTGAGCTTATAGCCGACTAACCTATCCAGGATGCGCCTTGCCTGCTGGGCGTTGACCAATTGTATATCTATAAAGCGGGGTGCTTTGAAGGCACGCCTAATAGCCTCCCCGGTTATTTCATGGAAGATGACCCGGCGGTAGGCTGTCTTACCCGATTTTGTTACCTCCATCAGATGCCAGGCGATGGCTTCTCCCTCACGGTCGGGGTCGGTGGCCAGATATACCATATCTACGGTCTTAACCGCCTGCTTGAGCTCTCGTACAAGTTTACTTCTGTTTCTGATGAGGACATATTTAGGCGTAAAACCTCTTTCAATATCTACCCCCAGCTGGCTTTTAGGCAGGTCTCTGATGTGACCCAGCGTGGCTTTCAAGTCGTAATCCTTACCCAGGATTTTGCCCAGTGTCCTGGCCTTGGCTGGTGACTCAACGATAACCAGTTTCCTTTTCATATGGCTAGTCTATTTCTACCTTATACTTCTCCCTTATTTCCCGGGCCAGGACGTAGTTCATAGCCCCAGTCTGCTTGACTAGACCCTTAAGCTCCATCATGGTCAGGGTACTACTGACGGTGGCTATGGGCAGGCCACTTGAGCGACAGACCTGGTCGATATGGCTCGATTCGGCGCTTAGCTGTTTTAGTACCAGGGCCTCGGTGTCCGAGGCCGGCAGAAACTCCTTCATTTCCATCTGTTGGGCCACTACTGTTAGGTTCAGCTCTTCTAGAATATCACGGTAGTCACTAACCAGCTTGGCGCCCTCTTGGATAAGGTGGTTGGTACCACTTGAGGCCGGAGACAGGATACTGCCCGGAATGGCAAACACCTCCCGGTTCTGCTCCACCGCTAGGTGAGCCGTAATCAGGGCGCCGCTGGTCCCGCCGGCTTCAACCACCAGAACGCCGAGGCTAAGTCCGCTTAAAATGCGGTTGCGCCGCGGGAAGTTCTCGGGTCGCGGCCGGCTGCCCAGGGGATACTCACTGATTAGGGCCCCGTCTTTCATCAGGCTCTTGGCCAGGTCAGCATTTTCCGCCGGATAGACGGTATCAAGGCCGCAGGCAAAGACGGCTATGCTGCGGCCGCCGGCCTCAAGGGCACTGCGGTGGGCTATGGAATCAATGCCTCGGGCTAAGCCGCTGACGATGGTGATCTTGTTGCGTGCCAGCTCAGTTACTATTTCCTCGGTGACCTGCCGACCGTAGACGGTCGCCCTCCGGGTACCGACTACCGTCAGGCACCATTCATCCTCAGGCTTAAGAGAACCCCTGACATAGAGCAGGGGTGGGTAGTCATAGATTTCTTTGAGGCGAGCCGGGTAGTCCGGGTGACGGCAGGTAACCACTTTTACCCCAAAGCGGTCTAGCTTGGCCATCTCAGCCTCTAGGGAGACCTTGGGCCGCCAGGATTCAATGGCCTTTACCGAGTTACCATCCAGCTCGCTGCGTTTTAGCTCGGCTGGGGCGGCCTGCCAGGCAGCCTCAAGGCTGCCAAAATGGCTCTCTATCTGGGCCAATTTGACGCGGCCGATGCCGGGTATTTTACTGAAGCCTACCCAGTATTTGATGTCTCTGTTAGTCTCTGCCAAGGTAATGCCATTCTAGCATAGCGATATGTTGAAGACAATTGAGATTTTTATCAACCTCACCCCCTCGGTCCCCCTCTCCTTTCAAGGAGAAGGGGAGGATACTAAAAAAGAGGGGCGTTAGCCCCTCTAAAGCTCTCTTTTCTCAAAAAACTAGTGGCGGAGAGGGTGGGATTCGAACCCACGGTCGGGAAACCCGACACGCGCTCTCCAGGCGCGCCTGATAGGCCACTCCAGCACCTCTCCCGGTTGGCGGCTTAAGGTTACAGGGTTATGGTCTTGGCACTTGGCGGAGAGGGTGGGATTCGAACCCACGCTCCACTATAAGCGGAGACCGCTTTTCGAGAGCGGCACCATAACCCACTCGGACACCTCTCCCAGCCTGTATTTTACTGTAAAAGAAGACAAAATAAAAGAAAGAGGAAGACAACAGGGCAGACACTTGGTAACCCGTAATTAGAAAAGGTTTGGTATTATGATATAATAAACAAACTCTCTGGAGTATATGGGTTGCGACAGCATAGATAATGGCTGGTGGGCAGGTTCGAAGAGTAGCCTTTAGGAGAGTTACCAATGAAACGAAGCTTGCTTTTTATAGCATTATCCCTGGCCGCCGTCACGGTGGCTGTTGGTTGTGATTCAGCTATAGTAATTCGTCCGGCACCTATCCATGAGGTTAGGGTGGATATCGCCGAGTCGTGGCCACTACAGGTATTTGTTTACATAAAAGGGGGACTTGCTGACGGTTGCACCACCTTTCATAAGCTAACCACCGAGCGCAGTGGCAACACAATAGATATCAGCGTGACAGTACAGCGCCCCAAGGACGCCATCTGTACTCAGATTTATGGTTTCTTTGAGAAGACAGAGGGCCTGGGCAGTGACTTCACCGCCGGGGAGACCTATATAGTCAATGTCAATGATGAAACAACCAGTTTTGTTATGCCATAGGTTTAAATTCCGGTGAATACCCCTATATGTTTGATTGATGTCTAGGAGTCGTGTTCTTTGGTCTGGATAGAGTTTCTACTGTGCCTTGTTATCATCCTGTTTGCCGGGACAAGGCTGGCCCGGTACGGTGATATCATTGCTGAGAAGACGGGCCTGGGGGGAATATGGGTAGGCCTGGTGCTTCTGGCGGCCATCACCTCGGTGCCTGAGATAGCTACTGGGATAAGCTCGGTCGCCCTGGTCGGCTCAGCCGATTTGGCGGTGGGTACCCTCTTCGGCAGCAACCTCTTTAACCTGGCGATTCTAGCATTGTTAGACGCCTTTCACCCTTATACCCCGATTTTGAGCCTAGTTAGTTCCAGGCATAGGTTACTAACCGGGGGCGTCATAGTAATCATCGCCGTTGCCGGTGCTAGCGTCCTGGCCGGTGAGGCGCTTTCCGGGATTAGCCTGGGCTGGGTGGGTATTCCCAGTATAGCAATTCTCTTGTTTTATCTATTGGTGGTCAGACGAATGTCCCGCCCTGAGCGGAACGAACCGCCACCATCGGCAGCATCATCACGATACCAGAAGGTGTCTATCAGGGCGGTATGGATTAAGTTCGCTCTGGCCGCGGCCGCCGTAATCGGCGCCGGGATATGGGTATCGTTCCTTGGTGATGAGATTGCCCAGGTCACCGGCTGGAGCACCAGCTTTGTGGGCAGTCTCTTCCTGGCTATCAGCACCTCTATGCCCGAACTTGTGGTCACCTTTGCCGCCCTGCGTCTGGGGGCAATAGATATGGCCGTGGCCGATATACTGGGCAGCAATATGTTTAATATGGCCATAATCTTCCCGGTTGACCTCTTCTATACTCGTGAGGCCGTTCTTTCGGCGGCATCAAGCGTCCATGTCATAACCGCGGCCGCCGGCGTAGCGATGAGCCTCCTGGTCATCATGGGGCTGTATTTCCGGCAAAAGCGCAAGACATTCATAATCTTCAGCTGGTACGGCATCGCTTTAATAGTACTTTATCTAGCCGGCTTCTACCTGTTATTCTCAGCGGGCATGGATTAGTAAGCCCCTGTCTTGGTGACTATCCCCCTTGACTTGGCCTCTTGACTGCAGTAGCATAATGCGGGTGATTGATTAAAGCTGGTTAAATATCTGGCTTTTAAGGGCAGGGGCATGATATCTAGATGGCGATACCTTATCTGGCTTGCCTGGAGGATGGTAATCCACCGCCCGGTGTTATCCATCCTCCTCGTACTGATTTTTATCTACTTTGGTGCCATCCTTGTCGTTATGGCCTCTGAAGGGATCAGTTTCGGTTCCGCCGCTATGAGAATCTTTCCCGCATTCTTCGGTGAAATAGGACAAGTTGAGACCCCCTTCGTAGCCGTCCAGATTAGCATGATAGTCGGCATATTAGTCAGCATTACCTTCCTGGCCATCATTACTGCTAAAATCACCAGCGCGCTTATTGAATTCATAAGGAGGGGAGGAAGTATGGCCAAGAAAGTCAACTTTTCGGGGCATACCATAATCTGTGGTTGGAATTTCCAGGGAGAGCGAGTTGTTAAAGAGCTACTGTCAGCTACTGTCAAGCAACAGCGAGGAATCGTGATTCTGGCGAAGAGCGACCAAAGACCGGTGAAGGATGAGCGGGTAGAGTTCATCAATGGCGACCCTTCACAGGATGGAAACCTGATTCGAGCTGGAATAGAAAGGGCTGACAGTGTCATTGTTCTTACTGATTTTGCCAAGGGGACCAATGAAGCCGATGCTGAAGCCCTCATGATCGTTCTGGCGGTGGAATCTTTAAACCGGAAGGTCCACACCTGCGTCCAGCTTATGAACTCGGCTAACCGCACGCACCTGGAACATGCCCACGCTGATGAGATTATTTGTGTTGACCAGATGGGGGGCAGTCTTGTCGTTGCCTCAGCCTTAAACCACGGTATTTCACATGTAGTGGCCGGGTTATTGACCTTTGATAAGGGTAGTGAATTCTACCGCTACGGCCGGCATTTATCTGAGGCAATAGTGGGAAAGGATTTTACTCAAGCGGTGCAAGTACTGGCTCAGAAACACATAATACTCCTAGCGGTGGAAACTGATTACTCCGAAGAATTGCGACAGGAAATGAGTGCTGATGTCATCTATAAGTTGCCGGAAGAGGATAGGGCGATAGTTGTTAATCCACAGTCCAGATACCAGATTCGCCAGGGTGATGCCCTTTTTGTAGTTGCTGAGTCAGAGCCGGCCGAGCTCTAAAGGCCTTTGTGCGGCAAAGTAGGGAATAAAGGATAGCGACCAGACAGTAGCATTTCCTATCCGGGCACAATATACTGTAAGGAAATTTGCCTCAGTGCCGGGTTCGGCATTTATTAGTGTAGAACCGGCTACATTCTACCGGTGAGTTAAGCCAGATGGAACCTGAGATATATTTTAAATTCATCCTGACCTTTGGCCTGATTCTGGTTGCCGCCCGAATTGGCGGCGAACTGGCCGAGCGTTATTTGAAGCAGCCGGCTGTTGTCGGTGAGCTGCTGGCCGGCATCGCCATTTCCCCCTTTGCCCTGGGGGCCTTGCTAAATGACCCCATAATCCTGAACTTTGCCACCATTGACGGCCAGTTTGTTGAGAACGGCCTGAGCTTCCAGGGATTTACCCCCATGGAGATTATCTCCCAGATAGCGGTAATAGTCCTGCTCTTCGTGGCCGGCCTGGAGACGGATGTCCGGTCTTTTATAAGGCATGGCCTCACCGGTGCCCTGGTGGCCCTGGGTGGTGTTATTCTGCCTTTTGTCCTTGGCTACCTGGCCGCCATGTATTTCTTCCCTGAGATAGGCACTGTCGGCTGGCTGTTTGTCGGCGCCGTGCTGACGGCCACCAGCATCGGCATTACCGTGCGCATCCTGATGGACATGGGGAAGCTGAATTCAAAGGAGGGGAGTATCATTCTGGTGGGCGCCGTGATAGACGACATAATTGGACTGGTTATCCTGTCAATTG
>JAUXAE010000093.1 GCA_030620035.1 Dehalococcoidales bacterium | reverse complement strand
CGCCATTGGCCAGTGCCGCTACGGCCGCCTGGGCGGTGTCCAGCGAAGTAAAGCAGGGGATGCGTTTTTCGGCGGCCGCCCGGCGGATCTGGAAGCCGTCCCTTAGCGGGATGCGGCCACCAGTGATGGTATTGATGACGCCGTCAACGGTGCCGTCTCTGATGATGTCAACAATATTGGGATGCCCCTCACTCAGTTTCTTGCTTATCATTTTTACCGGGAGCCCGGTGGCCTGGAGCAGGGCCGCCGTGCCTTCGGTGGCGTAGAGCCGGTAGCCTGCCTTGGAAAACCTCCGGATTATGGGCAGTGCTTCGGCCTTATCCCTATCGGCGATGCTGAAAAGCATAGCTCCATCGGGCGGCAGCATCAGTCCCGCGGCCAGCAACGCCTTGGCCAGGGCAGCATTAAAGGTATAGTCAATGCCCATTACCTCACCGGTGGACTTCATCTCCGGGCCCAGGTAGGTGTCAACACCGGCCAGTTTTGACATGGAGAAGACGGGTGCCTTAATGGCGATTAGCTTTTTTTCGGGCCAGAGCCCGCCGGGGTAGCCCTGCTCCTTTAGGCTGCGGCCCAGCATAACCTTGGTGGCCACATCAACCATGGGCACACCGGTCACCTTGGAGAGAAAGGGTACGGTGCGGCTGGCCCTTGGGTTTACCTCAAGGACATAGACGGTTGACCCCTGGCCGGCCGGGCCGGGCATGATGACGAACTGGATATTCATCAGGCCCTTAACATCCAGGGCCAGGCCGATGCGGATGGTATAGTCAACAATGGTGGCTATCTCGTCTTTAGTCAGGTTGACACTGGGGTAGACGGCCATGGAGTCGCCACTGTGGACGCCGGCCCGCTCAATATGCTCCATTATGCCCGGAATTAAAACAGTCTCACCGTCCCCGATGGCATCAACCTCGACCTCTTTACCCTCGAGGTATTTATCAATGAGCACCGGGTGGCCGGTGTCCAGGTCTATGGCCAGCTTTATATAGAGCACCAGTTCGCTGGCGTCGTGGACTATCTCCATGGCCCGGCCGCCGAGGACATAGCTGGGGCGCACCAGTACCGGGTAGCCGATGAGTTTGGCGATACTCAGGGCTTCATCCGCCGATTTTACGGCTGCTCCCGGCGCCTGGGGGATGCCTAGCTGGCTGATGAAGTTCTCAAAGCGGTGCCTGTCCTCGGCCAGGTCAATGGTCTCGGCGCTGGAGCCGATGATGGGCAGGCCGCTGCGGAACAGGGGCTCGGCCAGATTTATGGCTGTCTGGCCGCCAAACTGGACGATGGATGGTGGAGGATAATATTCAACCGCTTCCCCAGACATACGGTTTAGCACTTCTTTAGGCACTTTTTCATCGGGGATATGGCATTCGTTTTCCAGGATGTCGCGCAGGCTTTCTTCATCCAGGGCCTCAAAGTAGAGGCGGTCGCTGGTGTCAAAATCGGTGGACACGGTCTCCGGGTTGGAGTTTATCATGATGCTCTTGAAACCGGCCTCCTGTAAGGCCCAGGCCGAGTGAACACTGCAGTAGTCAAACTCAATGCCCTGGCCAATGCGAATAGGACCACTGCCAATCACTACCGCCTTCTTTCCCTCAAGAGGTTTGGCCTCATTCTCCTGTTCATAGGTGCTGTAGAAGTAGGGGGTGGCGGCATCAAACTCGGCGGCGCAGGTGTCCACCATCTTGTAGACGGGGCGGATGTTCCAGTCATTTCTGAGCTGTCTCACCTGCTCGGGCAGCCTGTCGGCCAGGGTGCCTATCTGTTCATCGGAGAAGCCCAGCCGCTTGGCCTGCCACATGAGCTCCGGCGTCAGTGGCCGGGCCAGCAGCCCCTTTTCCATATCTATTATGTTCTTCAGTTTATCTAGGAACCAGCGGTCAATCCTGGTGTGCTGGGCCAGGGCCTCAGCCGTTACTCCCCTTCTTAAGGCGGCCATTATGGCCCACAGCCTCAGGTCATTGGGCTCAAGGGGGTAAGAATTAATATCGCCGCCCAGTGCCCACTGTGGGTCTTCCCAGAGGAGTGACCTCCTGCCGAACTCAAGGGAGCGGACTGCCTTCTGCAGGGCGGCCTCAAAGCACCTGTCAATGGCCATCACCTCGCCGGTGGCCTTCATCTGGGTGCCGATAATGCGGTCACCGGAGGCAAACTTATCAAAGGGCCAGCGCGGAATCTTGACCACCAGGTAGTCCAGGGCCGGCTCAAAGGAGGCCATCGTCTTACCGGTTACCTGGTTGGGGATTTCATCAAGCCTCTTGCCGACGGCTATCTTGGCGGCCACACGGGCAATGGGGTAGCCGGTGGCCTTTGAGGCCAGGGCCGAGCTGCGGCTGACGCGGGGGTTGACCTCAATGACATAGTAATTATTGCTTTCGGGGTCAAGGGCGAACTGTATATTGCAGCCCCCCTCAACACCCAGCGCCCGGATAATCTTTAGACTGGCTGTCCTCAGCATCTGGTACTCTTTGTTGGTCAGTGTCTGGCTGGGGGCAACGACAATGCTGTCGCCGGTATGCACCCCCATGGGGTCAATGTTCTCCATGTTGCAGACAGTGATGCAGTTATCGGCCCTATCACGCATCACCTCATACTCAATCTCCTTCCAGCCGACTACCGATTCTTCCAGCAGTACCTGACTGATAGGACTGGCCGCCAGGCCAACGGTGACAACCCCTTCCAGCTCCTCTTTGGTGTTGGCAAAGCCTCCCCCGGTCCCCCCCAGGGTATAGGCCGGGCGGATTATCAGGGGCAGGCCTATTTCCTTAGCCACCTTCCTGGCCTCTTTTAGGCTGGTTACGGTGGCGCTCTTGGGCACCGGCTCGCCGATTCTAATCAGCATCTGCTTGAAGAGCTCTCTGTCCTCGGCCATCCTTATCGTCTCTATGGGCGTGCCCAGCGATTTGACATTGTATTTATCCAGGACGCCGGCATCGGCCAAATCAACAGCCAGGTTTAAGCCCGTCTGGCCGCCCAGGGTGGGCAGCAGGCCGTCGGGGCGCTCTCTTTCAATGATGCGGCTAATCATGTCCACCGTCAGGGGCTCAATATAGATGATATCGGCGATGCCCTCATCGGTCATGATGGTGGCCGGGTTGGAGTTGACCAGCACCGAGGTTACCCCCTCCTCCCGCATCGCTTTGCACGCCTGGGTGCCGGCATAGTCAAACTCAGCCGCCTGCCCGATGACGATGGGGCCGGAGCCGATGATTAAGACTTTAGATGGTTTAGACAAGAATCAGCGCTCCTCTTTATCCGATTTAACTAACTTACTTTCATCTATTCTTCTTCTGAGAAGACTGGCAAAAGCCAAATACTCAAGTGTATGGAAAGGGTTTGATTGAGTAACAAGCTTGTGAGCTTTGGGATTTCTTATTGCGCCAGCGGCACCTTTGCACAGAAACATGAAACCTTGCTGTTCGTTACGGTCATTACTATTCTTTAAATCATTAATTCGGATTATTGGATATTTGGTTATCTTTCTGCGTTCCTTGTCATAGGTTAATGAAAAGACTTTGTTCATTAAATCGTCACCGTCTAGGTCAAGTCCTGTTAGTTCTTTAATGTGGTCTATTAATCCGATGAAAGCATTAAGAATAGCCTCTCGATGATTATCAGCAACAAAACAAGACCTGCTGGCTTCTACTATGCTTGGGTGAAGTTTCATATTATCAAAGAGATAAACAGGCAATTCGGCAATATCCTTTAGCCCCAAAGGCTTTTCACCCTCAAGTTTTTCATGAGCCAGAGCTATAGCAAATAAAGCAGTTTCTCTACTTTTTATAGCCTTGCGGTATTCGGTGTACTTATCCTCTACAATACCCAGTATTATCCCAGCTTCTTTGAATGTCTCATATTCAACAGAATCCTTACCGAAAGATTTATACAAAAAGATTTCAATTTCTTTGCACCATGTCGGGAACTCAATATTATCGGGTGGTAATTTATCTAACTTAAATAATTCATCTATTTTCTCACTAAGGAAGGCCATAACTTCTTTCTTGTTCATCTTATTTTCTACTTCACCCCCTTTGTCCCTCTGTCCTTCTATCCCTAATATCTGATGTTTTTGTATTATTAATTTCAAAGCAGTCTCGTAATCCTTCAGTTTTTTAGGGTAATCTACTGATTGCTCAAGGTTTTCTATTCCTATGTCATCCAGAAAATCTAGGGGTTGAACTGACTCAAAAGTGTTGTAATCATCTCCATCAAGACCATGTTTTATTATTTTTTCAACTCCATTGCGCCACAGCTTGAATTTTTGATTATCA
>JAUXAE010000094.1 GCA_030620035.1 Dehalococcoidales bacterium | reverse complement strand
CCTCAGCCGCTGGCCAAAGGCTGATGGCCTCTAAGAGAGCGATATACCAGTTCTTACCCTGGCCAATAGCCCTCTCCAGATGCCTTATCGCCCGGTTGGTAGTGGCCGGTTTTGAACTTATAGATTGTAGCTGGGTATTACTCATTGGCTTTGATTTTATCCCTTATCCAGCCCCAAGTTAAGACTAAAATGACAAATTGTTCACAGCAACAGTGCTTAGGCCTATAGTAACAATGTTTTGCCCCTTTTTCATAGGCGCACTACACTTGTCGCAGGTGGTTACTCCCAATATCATTTTTGTCTCTGTTGTCATTATACCCCTCCTCACCTTCCGCAGCATTTCTTAAACTTCTTGCCGCTGCCGCAGGGGCACGGGTCATTGCGGCCCACCTTTTTACCGGCTGTCTTTAAGGGCTGTTTCTGGCCGCCGGCCCGCCCGGCTGCCTGGGCCACCAGTGACGGCTGGGGCTGGACGGCTTCCTTCTTGACGATGCTGACCCGGTATATGGTATGGACAACATCGTACTTGATGGTTGATAATAGTAGCTGGAACTGCTTGTAGCCCTCATTCTTGTAGGCATCTACCGCCCGTATCTGGCGCAGGGTCTGCCAGCCGGCCTCCAGGCGCATGTGCTCCACCATGGTCAGGTGTTCCAGCCAGAGACTGTCAATAACGCGCAGCATTATCAGGCGCTCCAGCACCCGCATGTTCTGGGCCCCCATCTCGGCCTCTCGCCGCTGATAGAGAGTCTCGGCCAACTGGATAAGCCTTTCTTCAATCTCCTCCGGGCTCAGCTTGGCCAGAGCTTTAGCATTTACCTCCGGGGGCAGGGGAAAGACGGCGCTAACATCGCTAATCAGGCCATCTAGGTCCCAGTCAAGGGCGTCCATACCCTGAAGGCGGGCGGCCAAGATGTCCTGGAGCTCTTCCCGGACCATGGACAGGATATTTGACCTTAGGTCGGCACCGCCTAAGATTTTGCGGCGCTCACCGTAGATAATCTCACGGTGCTTGTTGACGACATCATCATACTCAACCAGGTGCTTACGGGTATCAAAGTGGTAGCCCTCAACCCGTTTCTGGGCGTTTTCAATGGACTTAGAGACTAGGACATTCTCAATCGGCGTGTTCTCATCCATACCGGCCCAGTCCATGAGGCTCTTGATGCGCTCGCCGCCGAAACGGCGCATGATATCATCCTCCAAGGAGACATAGAACCGGGAGCCGCCGGGGTCTCCCTGGCGGCCGGCCCGGCCTCGGAGCTGGTTATCAATGCGACGGGCCTCGTGGCGCTCGGTGCCGATAACCTGAAGCCCGCCCAGCTCAACCACCCTCTGGTGTTTCTCCTGCCACTGGCGCCAGGCGGCCTCATCACCGTTGGCTGGCTCCTTGCCCCCGAGGACGATATCAACGCCGCGCCCGGCCATATTGGTGGCCACGGTGACGGCGCCCGGTTCCCCGGCCCGGGCAATGATGCCGGCTTCCTTCGTATGCTCTTTGGCGTTCAAGACCTGGTAGCCGACGCCCTTCCTCTTGAGAAGCTCGCTTAAGCGTTCCGAGTTGTCAATGGATACCGTGCCGATGAGCACCGGTCGTCCCTGCTGGTGAAGCTCCTGAACCTCACGCGCCACCGCCTTGAATTTGGACGGCTCATCCTTGTAGATCTGGTCGGGGTAGTCCTGCCTTATCATCGGTCGGTGGGTGGGAATAACGACCACATCAAGCTTGTATATCTTGTGGAACTCCTCGGCCTCGGTGGCCGCGGTGCCGGTCATGCCGGCTATCTTGTGGTGCATGCGGAAGTAGTTCTGGATGGTGATGGTGGCAAATGTCTTGCTTTCCTGCTGAACCCTGATGTTCTCCTTGGCCTCTATTGCCTGGTGCAGCCCCTCAGAGTAGCGGCGGCCCAGCATCAGCCGGCCGGTGAACTCATCAACGATGATAACCTGGCCCTCCTTGACGACATACTGGCGGTCCTTTTTGTAGAATTCCTTGGCGCTGAGGGCGTTTCTCAGGTGGCGCTGGAGGTGAGCATTCTGGGGGTCATAGAGGCTGGCCGACTTTAAGACTCCTTCACGCTTGAGCATTCTCTCCACATTAATCCAGCCGGCCTCGGTCAGTTCAGCACTGCGCTCCTTTTCCTTGAGCTCGTAATCCAGTGCCCGCTTGAGACGAAGCACCAGACGGGCAAATAGCTGGTATAGCTTGCCCGCCTCGACATCGGGGGCGCTGATGATGAGTGGTGTTCTGGCCTCATCAATAAGCAGGTTATCAACCTCGTCAACAATGGCGTAGTTCAGCTCATGCTGGACACACTGGGAGAGGTCGAAGACCATATTGTCCCTCAGGTAGTCAAAGCCAAACTCGCTTGAGGTGCCGTAGATAATGTCTGCCTGGTAGGCCTCACCGCGGGGGATGGTACGGAAGTGGCACCAGGGGTCATTGGGGTTGCCTGAATCGTATTCCGGGTCGTAGAGGCGGGAGGGGAGGTGTTCCTCCGGGGTCTGCTGCGGGTAGAGGCTGGCCACGCTGACCCCAAGGGCATGGTAGATGGGGCCCATCCAGTAGGGGTCTCGCCGGGCCAGATAGTCGTTGACGGTGGCCAGGTGACAGCCGTGGCCGCTGAGGGAGTTGAGGTAGAGGGGCAGGGTGGCCACCAGGGTTTTACCCTCGCCGGTCCTCATCTCGGCGATTCTGCCCTGGTGGAGGACAATGCCGCCCATTAGCTGGACATCAAAGTGGCGCTGACCGATGGTTCTCTTGGCGGCTTCACGGACAGCGGCAAAGGCTTCGGGCAGGAGGTCGTCGAGCGAGGCACCATCTTTTAGCCGGGCCTTGAACTCATCAGTCTTGGCCCTAAGCTCATCATCACTGAGTTTTTCAAATTCAGGCTCAAGCTCATTTATTTTGGCCACCAGCGGCTGTAGCTTTTTGAGCTCCTTCTCATTGGAATCAACCAGTCCCCCCAGCCATTTAAGCATCATCTTTACCCTTGGTTAGCCTCTTAGCCTCCTCGGCCATTGACTCCAGTACCATAACCCTGACCTCGCCCATGCCATCAACGGTGAAGACATGCACCGAGCTGGCGGCATGTGACTGCAGCAGGCAGGGTATCCCGTAGCTTTCAAGCAGGCCCTTGATAACCTGGGCCTCTATCTCGCCGGTGGCCCGATAAACCTCAACCAATTTTTGACTGCTATTCAAACATGGCTCCTATAGATAGTCCGGTATGGATGCGGTGGATGGCCTCACCCAGCAGTGGGGCTATGGGCAGGACGGTGATCTTGTCCAGTTTCTTGTCATCGTTAACCGGGATGGTATCGGTAACGACCACCTCCCTAACCGGGGAGGCGGCAATCCTCTTGATGGCCGGCCCGGAGAATACCGGGTGGCTGCAGCAGGCATATATCTCGGTGACGCCCCGTTCCTCCAAGGCGGCTACGGTGCTGACTAGGGAGCCGGCGGTGTCTATCTCATCATCAACGGTGAGGACTACCCTGCCCTCCACCTCGCCGATAACATTTAGTGTTTCTGTCTGGTCAACATTGCCCACCCGCCTCTTCTCCATAAGGGCTAGGGGGGCGTTAAGCTTGGCCGCCAGGTCTCGGGCCTGCTTGACAATGCCCATATCGGTGGCCACGACCACCAGGTTTTTAATCTTCTTCTTTTTGAAGTAATTGCTCAGCAGATTGAGGGCCGTCAGTTCATCAACCGGGATATTGAAAAAGCCCTGAATCTGTTCCGCGTGCAGGTCTACAGTCAGTAACCGATTGACCCCGGCCACCGTCAGCAGGTCAGCGAGCAGCCGGGCTGTTATTGGCACCCTGGGCTGGTCTTTCTTATCGGTGCGGCCGTAGCCATAGTAAGGCACCACGGCGGTAATACGCCCGGCCGAGGCCCTCTTGAAGGCATCAATCATAATCAGCAGCTCAACCAGGTTCTTATTGACCGGGGAGCAGATGGGCTGGATGACAAATGTATCTCGTGAGCGGACATTCTCCAGAATACGGACAAAGATGTTCTCATTGCTGAACTCAAAGACCTCACAGCTGCCTAATGGAATGCCCAGATACTCAGTAACTGCCCTGGCTAGGCTGGGATGGCCGTTGCCGGTAAATACCTTTAATTCGTCCATTAGCTTAACCCCCTTGAAATGCGGCTTTGACTTATATCATATATATTATAACACTATTGCTTACCTACCTCACCCCCTTAGTCCCCCTCTCCTTTGAAGGA
>JAUXAE010000117.1 GCA_030620035.1 Dehalococcoidales bacterium | reverse complement strand
CTCACTTGTAATGGTGGTCTTAAACGGCTCGGCGGCCCACCCGTAAACGTAGAACTCACCGGTCACCAGGGACTTCAAGGCATCCGGATTCAGGGGCCTCATGTAGTCCTTTACCGCATCGCGGTCCAGCTTCTCGGTAAGCTTGCCGAAGACCCTGAGCCAGCACTGACTCAATGGCGTCTTGTGCAGCTCGGCCGGCCGCTGCGTCCCCAGGATGAGCAGTACTCCGAACTTCCGGCCGCCAGTAGCGATTCCCTTCACCAGCCCCACGCGGCGCATGACGTCGGCACTCTTCTCCTGGGGGCACTCCATGTGTGCCTCTTCCATGATCCATATCGCCGGCCGCGCCTCATTGACCTGAACTTTCCAGAGCTGGCGCAGGATTCTCTCAACCAACCGCCCGTAGACTTCTTCGTCGGTAAAGACTTCTTTCAGGTTGAAGTCCAGGATCTTGCCCTGGCGATAGGCCTCGGCGTAGACATCGATGGCGTCCTCGGCCAACGGAAGGTCGGCGTTATCCCCACCGATAACTACTACCCCAGGGAACTTCTCGGCAAAGGTCCAGTATTCGCCATGCGGGTCGATTATCATCACTTGAAGCCCCTGGGCGATAGCCTGCTCCGCAATCAGCGCCATGGTCCAGCTTTTTCCAGAGCCGCTCTCCCCGATAAGGGCAATCCTCAGCCCTTGCTTCTGCACCCGTTCATCAGCGGCATCGATTACAAAGTTCTCCGAAAGCTTGAATTGAGGATACCCCGCGTTTGGCAAGCTCATACTATTACCCCCTTTCCTCCGGCCGCTGATAAGACAAACCAACCGTCTCAAAGACCTCCCGCTCGGAGTGACATACAATTTCGCCTTGGGGAGTAGTGAACCCCGAGCCGTAGGCGTGAAACTGGTACCCCTTTTCCAGAGCGGCCCAGGCGATGCGCATGTTAGTTTTCTTGCCGCCGGTCCTGACCACCAGGGACACCGGCCAGCACTCCTCGGTCGTTGAAAAGACGTCGACACCGATCCCCGAGGGGACATGCAGCAGGAGCTTATTCTTCGGGCCGTAGACTTTGCGGCCCAGCTTGTTTAGCCGGTAATCCAATGTGCCCAGCTGGATCAGTGTCTGTATCTTTGCATCGAGCATGTCGACGCCAGCGATATATTTCGGAATGACCAGTAGCTCAATGTCGCCAACGTCGGTCTTTTGCCGGCGAATACTACCGGCTATCTCTATCTGGTCACAGGAAGGTCCTAGGAGCTCCTTAAACCTTTCTGCTATAGCTTTAGCCCTTTCTAGTTCCATCTTCTGCCTCCAGTCTCTTAATTTCATCCAGCCACCGGCGGACTCTGGAGCTATGCCAGTGCCGGCGACCGATTCCTCTCTATGCCACGTTTCTCCATCTCCTCATCGAGGATAGTCTGGATATATTTCCAGCTCTTATGCTTGCCACCCTTGTAGCGCACTCCCTTGGCAAATGCCTTGGCTACTACCTCCAGGGGATATTGCCTCAGTGCTTTACTAGCACCCTCAAATATGGCCGTTGGCATATCTCCGCCAACGCCGTCTTTCCAGCACTTTTTAAACACCTGGATACCCCAATTGGCCCTCACGGTGGCCTCTGTTTCAGGCGGAAGCGGCTGCCCCTCCAGGCCCACCGCGGCCTGCGCCCGCCCGGCGGATATATTTTTAGTCATCGTCGTCATCAACAAGTCAGTCAAGTCAGTTTCTGAATCTGAAACCCTCGCGAAGTCCTCCTGAACTGCACTGACCTGACCTATACTACCCTTGACTTGACTGACCTGACCTAGGGCGGAGGGCCTCGTGCTATTCTCTGGAGAAGCGCTGGAGAATATCGGGAGTAGCTCTGGAGAGGGAGCTGGTAGCTGTGACTTGGTGGGGTGTGAAGGCCTATTTGTTGCATTCCAGTTGGGGAAAAAGATGTACTCCTCATCTGAACTTTGATATAGAACCATACGGTAAGGATGGGTAGGTGGCCAAGTTAACATTTCGCTGAGGCAATTATCTCTTAATTCTTTAACCGCTGCGGTGTCCAGGTCATCGTCATACTTGAAGATAGCCGATTTCAGGAAAGCAGGATCGGCTTGCAGCCTACCGTCATCATCGGCCTGGCCAACACAACCGAAGATTAGGCTACGCACATCGCGGGAGAGTTTACCGACCTTGCGGTCGTTCCAAAAGAAGGGATCAATCATTCTACGTCGTGGCATAGTTACACCTCTCTGGCAGTATTCTCCCCCGGGCACCGGGTCGTCTCATGGCAGCCCCCTACCTTTCATACACTAGCTCTCTATTCCTGACTGCCCCGTAAACATATTTGTCAGGCGATACGAAGCCTTCAAACATAATTCTAGACAGTCACAGAAAGTTTTAAGTTCATCACCTTGCCCTTGTGTATTCATCGCCTCAACTACTACCGATGAAAAAATGAGTTCTCTAATTGTCTCCCATTGAGGCATCCAAGAGTAATGTTGCCCTTCTTCTTCGTTTAGAGCCCTGAAATAGACCTTCAGTAATAACTCGCCTTTATCGTTCTTACTGATATCAATACCAGATGCTTTGATTATCTCTGGCATGGACCGCTCCTTATTCTTTGCTTACCCCTTAGTTAAATAGTTGCACCTGTTTTTGTGCTACCCGGTCCTGAATTTCCTTAACAAATTCCTCGGCCTGCTCTCTGGTCAGCCTCTTTAATACCTCGACTAATGTGCCCTGGGGGCTTACCTTGTATTGACTTGCCAGAAAGGTCTTGCAGGTATCGTCACTCCATTTGAGCTCACTTAGAGTTTCGTTAAGCCAAGTTGGGTCAATATTAAAGCCCTCGCCTTCAATTGCCTCCTCTGGTGGCGTCTCTGGGGTGGCTGGCGCCGTCTCTTGTTTCACTGCCTGCGCCCTGGCCTTAGGTGCGGCCGCCCCTACTTTTTCACCAGCTTTCTTATCACCTTCGGGGGGGTCTTCGGTAACTATGTGATATTCCGCCTCGATAACATTCTGGATATCACGCACGTCGCCGGCACGTTCCATCCAGGTGGCGGTCATTTCCTTCATC
>JAUXAE010000074.1 GCA_030620035.1 Dehalococcoidales bacterium | reverse complement strand
TGAGGAGGCCTCCCAGGCCTATAAAGACGTGGCCGATGTGGTTGAGGTAACCCATAGGGCCGGCATCTCCCGTAAGGTAGCCAAGACAGTACCCATCGGTGTCATCAAGGGATAGCGGCATGTACTATAAAAGGGCCATTGATGCCATAGGCCACACCCCGCTTGTTGAATTGCCCCATTTAAGCCCTAATAAGAAGGCACATATCCTGGCCAAACTGGAAGGCCAAAACCTGGGTGGCAGTGCCAGTGTCAAAGACCGGATAGCCAAATATATACTAGATAGGGCCGAACAGAGCGGAAGGCTAACCAAAGACAAGACCATTATTGAAGCCACCAGCGGCAACACCGGCATCGCCCTGGCCTGGCTCGGGCGCCACAAGGGCTATAGGGTCACTATTATCATGCCCGACAACATGAGCCGTGAGCGACATCGGCTACTCAAAATCTTCGGTGCTGAACTCATCCTGACCAAAGGAGCCTATGGGGTCAAGGGTGCTATTGATGCCGTTGGTGAACTGGCCTCCCGGGACAATAGCTATTATATGCCCGACCAGTTCGCCAACCCAGATAACCCGCTGGCCCACTATGAGACCACCGGCCCCGAAATAATAAAAGATTTCCCTTATAATAGGATTGATTTCCTTGTTGCCGGCATTGGCACTGGGGGTACCATAGTTGGTGTTGGCCGCCGTTTAAGAGAGAAATACCCTGATATCAAGATAATCGGCGTGGAACCACCCCCGGATGATGTCATCCAGGGATTAAGGTGTCTCGGGGACTACATTCCACCGGTTTTAGACCTGAGTCTGGTTAATGAAAGGGCCAGCGTTACCAGCCAGCAGGCAGCCAGAGCCACCAGACAGCTACTGGATGAAGAAGGCATCTTTGCCGGGCCATCTTCGGGAGCCGTAATCCACCAGGCTATTAAAATTACCCGCCAGATAGATGAGGGCAATATAGTGGCCGTCTTGCCCGACGGTGGCTGGAAATACCTAAGTATGGGCTTCTGGACTAATGGCGATTAGCTATGAGTATTAGTAAAAGCAGACCAATTAAATTGCCTCAGCCAAAGAAAAAGGGCGCTCTATCACTGGAGGAAGCTATCTCCCGAAGAAGGTCGGTAAGGGAATTTTTAGGCCAGGCGCTTTCCCAATCACAGCTATCGCAGATACTTTGGGCGACACAGGGCACTACCAATACTTCCCAGAAATATAGAACTGTTCCCAGTGCCGGGGCTACCTACCCACTGGAAATCTTTGTTGTCTGCCGCCAGAACGGGCTTGAGGGATTAGCCGCCGGCATCTACCAATACAATATAGATGACCACTGCCTGACCCTAAACCATGAGGGTGATGTGACACTTGAGTTGGCCAGAGTGGCCCTAAACCAAGAATTTATCCATCAGGCCCCGCTAAATATCATCATCTGCGCTGAGTATGAGAGGACACTGGCCAGATATGGCTCCCGGGGGATAAGATATATCCATATGGAGGTAGGCCACGCCGGTCAGAACATCTATCTTGAGGCTACCGCCCTGGGTCTGGCTACAGTGGCCATCGGCGCTTTTAATGATGAACAGGTGAGAGAAGTCCTGCGGCTGGATAAGCAGCTAAAGCCACTATACATTATGCCGGTAGGTAAGCCGGCTTGATGCCGACAACCGGTCTTTCCTTTAGATTCGCCTCTGGCCTATCTACCTATGCTTCAGCAGCCAGTACTCCAGGCTGTCGGCCAGGGCCAGCCAGCTGGCCTCAATGATATTGGTCGAGCTGCCCACCGTGCGCCACTCCTCAACACCATCACTGGACTCAATCAGCACTCTAATCTGAGACTCAGTGCCCACGCTCTCCTCAAGGATGCGTACTTTGTAGTCAACCAGCTTGACCGCTGATAGGCTGGGATAGAACTGAAGCAATGCCTTACGCAGTGCCTTGTCCAGGGCATTAACCGGGCCGTTGCCCTCGGCGGCGGTGTGCATCACCTCACCAGCCACCCTCACCTTTACCACCGCCTCGGCCAGCACCTCCTCCAGGCTTCTTAGGACGGGCGGGCGCCGCCTTTTCTCGCAAACTACCATAAAGTCAACCAGTTCAAAGGGTGGTTTGTAGTCCGGCCGGGCGCGATGCACCAGCAGGTCAAAGGAGGCTTCAGCATTTTCGTACTGAAAGCCGCGGCTCTCAAGTAGTTTAACCTGCTCAAGCAAGGCCTTTGTCTCCTGGGTTCGCAAGGGCAGCTCGACGCCGATTTCTTTGGCCCGCTTGATGATGTTTATCTTCCCCGATAGCTCAGATACCAGCGTTCTCGGCCTATTGCCGACCCGGGCCGGGTCGATATGCTGATAGCTACCGGCCCACTTGCTCAAGCCGGCTACATGAAGACCCGCCTTGTGACTGAAGGCACTTGAGCCAACATAGGGCAAGAAGGGGTCAGGACTGAGGTTGGCCGCTTCACTGACATAATGGGCCGCCTCGGTTAACCAGGCCAGCTGCTCATCACTAACACAGTTAATTCCCATCTTGAGCTTTAGTGCCGGGATAATGGAGCACAAGTTGGCATTACCGCAGCGCTCACCATAGCCGTTGATGGTCCCCTGAACCTGACTGACGCCGGCATTTACCGCCGCCAGGGTATTGGCTACCGCCATCTCAGCATCATTATGGGCATGAATGGACAGGGGGACATCGGTTGCTTTTCTGGCCGCGGCCACAGCATTTACTATCTCCTCAGGCAGGCTGCCGCCGTTGGTATCGCACAGCACCAGACAGTCAGCTCCAGCCTCGGCGGCAATTTTCAGAACCTCCAGGGCGTAATCAGGGTTAGCCTTAAAGCCGTCAAAAAAGTGCTCGGCATCAAAGAAAACAGCCAGCCCCTTGGCCTTTAGGAACTTGATGGAATCGGCCACCATACTCAGGTTCTCCTCCAGGGTGGTCTCAAGCACCTGGCTGACCTGCATTTCCGACGCCTTGCCGACGATGGCAACCACCCTGGTGCCGGCACCAGCCAGGGCCATAAGGTTAACATCTGCTTCTGCCTTAGTCTTTGGCCGCCGGGTGCTGCCAAAGGCGACCAGTTTTGCCTGGCTAAGGTTTAATTCCCTGGCCCGCTTAAAGAACTCATCATCCTTGGGGTTAGCCCCGGGCCAGCCGCCCTCAATGAATTGGATGCCCAGCTCATCAAGCTTTTGGGCAATATGCAGTTTATCAACCACCGAGAAGGAAACGCCCTCTCGCTGTGACCCGTCCCGAAGCGTGGTATCATAAAGCTGAAATTCGGACAACTCTAGCCCCCTAGCCTATCAGCGATTAAATCACCCATCTTCTTGGTGCCCACCCTTATCTTATCCTCACCCATAATATCATAGGTGCGGTAGCCCTCTTCAAGTACCTGCCCAACTGCCGCCTCAACCGCCTCAGCCTCCCTTGTTAAGGCAAGGGAGTAGCTCAACATCATGGCCATACTCATGATGGTGGCGATGGGGTTGGCCATATCCTGCCCGGCGCGGCGGGGGGCACTGCCGTGAATCGGCTCGTACATGCCAAATATGCTGGCCCCCTCCTTAGGCACACCGGCCAGACTGGCTGAAGGCAGCATGCCCATTGAGCCGGCCAGCATTGATGCCTCATCGGTCAGAATATCACCGAAGGTATTCTCGGTAACCAGCGTGTCAAGGTACCTGGGGTTCTGAATAATTCTCATTGAGCAGGCATCAACCAGCATGTGTTCCAGCTCAACATCGGGATAGTCCCTAGAGACCTCCAGGGCCACCTGGCGCCACAGCCGGGATGACTGTAAGACATTGGCCTTGTCAACCGAGATGAGCTTTTTAAGCCGGCCTCTAGCTATCTCAAAGCCGACCCTGACGATGCGGCTAATCTCCTGCTCGGAATAGCTCATTGAGTCAACGGCCCGCCGGCCGCGGCTTGTCCGCCACTGTCTCTTGGGGCGGCCAAAGTAGAGGCCACCGGTCAGTTCCCTAACAAAGATGAAGTCGGCTCCCCTAATAACCTCGGGCTTAAAATTGGTGTTATCAACCAGCGCCGGATAGACCCTGACCGGGCGCAGATTGGCAAAAAGCCCCAGCCCCTTCCTTAGTGCCAGCAGGCCGTCCTCAGGGTGAACCGGGGCTTCAGGGTCATCATACTTGGGGTCGCCGACGGCACCCAGAAGCACGGCGTCACTCTGCTTACACATCTTCAGGGTTTCCTTAGATAGCGCCGTCCCCTCCTGCTCAATGGCAACACCGCCGCACAGGCCATAGTTTAAGCGGAACTCATGTCCAAATCGGCTACCTACCGCCCTAAGGACCTTGATTGTCTCATCTACAACCTCAGGGCCGACACCGTCACCGGGTAAAACAGCCAGCTTAAACGGCACTTAAGCTCTCCCCAGTCTCTTTTTGGTATATTCAATCAGCCCGCCAGCCGAGATAAGCTCAGCCATAAAATTGGGGTAGGGCTTGGCCATAAATATTTTACCATTGGTCATATTCTTTATCCGGCCGCTAGCTAGGTCAACCTCAAGAGTATCCCCTGTTTCGGTATTATCCACTGCCTCGGCACACTCTAATAAGGGCAGGCTGATATCTATGGCGTTTCTAAAGAAGATGCGGGCAAAGCTCCTGGCTATTATACTAGAAACCCCCGATGCCTTGATAGCCAGCGGGGCATGCTCCCTTGATGAGCCGCAGCCAAAGTTGGTCGTGGCCACAATTATATCCCCGGGCTGGACCTTTTTAACAAAATCAATATCTATAGCCTCCATGCAATGCCTGGCCAGCTCTAATGGCTCAGACACGTTCAGATAACGAGCCGGTATAATGGCATCGGTATTAACATCAGCACCGTATTTATGGACTCTACCTTTGAGCATATATAACGACTCCTTATTTATTTTACCAACCCCTCACCCTCTAAAGTCTCTCGGCTCGGTATGTATGAACTGTACCTCTAAACAGGATAGGTTACCCATTCATCCAATTGTCAAATTGAAATCCCTTGCAACCTTTTTCATAACTTCAGGATAGGGGCAATCAGCATAGGAAGCAGCGGGTGTTGATTTCCTGTTCATGAGTTCTCTCCCGTTCTCGCGAAAGACGGCTATGACCTGGCCTTCCATCTTCTGAGTTTTTCTCCTCCTTTTCTTGTGTTCTTCAGGCGTGAAAGTAGGTCGGAATCGTTCAAGATGATACGCATACATCTTAATATTACTTTTTACCAAGTATTCTTCGACTGCCTGCCTAGCCCCTTCGGTAAAGGCTGTTTTCTTACCTTCATCTTCTGGAAACTTGAGAATATCATGGGCAACATACTGGTAAACTTGGTTCTGCGTGCTTTTTCTATCTTCAAGATGCGCAGCCAACCTTCGGAAGACAGGCCTTGCGGTGATGACCCTTGTATCCCCAGTCTGTCCCACGTAGAAGTAATTACTGCGCCCATGGGAGATTTCGACAATATAAAGTAGATACTGTCTTCTAAAATGCTCTCCTGTTAACTCAGTAACCAGGTCTACCATTTAGAACACTTCCTTTTTGCTATTTAGTAGCGCCCTTCATT
>JAUXAE010000023.1 GCA_030620035.1 Dehalococcoidales bacterium | reverse complement strand
GACAAAAGTCGTTTTTTGTGCATAAAATAGAGCTATCTGTCACCAAAGGTGCAATTATGACTAAAACCAAAGAACAGCTTTCCCAAGAGTTAGAAACCCTGCGGCAGAGTGCAGCCGAGCGCAAGGAGATGGAGGAGGAGATAAAGGCCCAAAAGAAGTTTACCGACAATGTGATAGATTCCCTACCAGACACTTTTTACATCTTCGATGCAGAGAGCGGAAAAGGTATCCAGTGGAATAAAACGCTAAATGAGATCAGCGGTTACAGCTATGAAGAAATGAGTGAGTATCCTCCATTACATTTCTATCCGCCTAAGGAACACCAACTTGTAGAAGAAGTAGTTAAAACTACATTGGAAAAGGGACGTGCTACTGTTGAACTGAACTACATTATTGCTGATGGCACGCGTATTCCATTTGAGTATTCAACTGTGCTTATTAAGAATGCTGAAGGCAAACCCTGTATTTGTGCGATAGGCAGAGATATCACCAAGCGCAAACAGGCGGAGGAGGAATTGAAGAAGCACCGCGAGCATCTTGAGGAACTTGTTGACGAGCGCACTGCTGAACTGCGACAGGAAATCACCGAGCGCAAGAACGCAGAGGAGCTAATAAAAAAATCGAGGGAGCAATACAGAAATATTATTGATAATTCTGTGCTAGGAATGGTAATTTATGTTCCCGGCCAACCACTTATATTGGCTAATAAAAGGATGGAGGAAATTACAGGTTATTCATTAGAAGAGCTCGCATCGCCCGACTTCAATTTCATGGTTTTATTCACCAAGGAAGCTCGACCATTGATTAAAGAAAACATAAAGAGACGTTTGGCCGGCGAGTATTTTCAGCCTTATGAGTCTATACTAATTACCAAAACGGGGGATCGCAAATGGATTAGCATTTACAATATCAACATGGAATATGAAGGAAAACCTGCCATTCAAGTGCAACTTTTAGACATCACTGAGCGCAAGCGGGCGGAGGAAGCGCTCAGGGAAAGCGAGCAAAATCTCGTTAAAGGTCAGGAAATTGGCCAAATGGGTTATTGGAAACTCAATCCAGTAACCCAAGATGTAGAAGGTTCGGACGAGCTTTTTAGAATCTTTGAGCTTGGCCACGATGAGTTAACTTTAAATGCATTTGCTGATGTTGTTCATCCAGAAGATCGGGAGTATGATCTTGAACATATTCAAAGAGGGATAGAAAAAGGAGTTCCCTGGGATATCGAGCATCGATTATTATTAAAGAATGGCAGTATAAGATGGATACGAGCAATTGGTGAACCTAATTTAGATGAAAATGGGAAAGTAATCCAAATAATTGGCATTGTCCAAGACATCACCGAGCGCAAGCAGGCCGAGGAAAAGGTAAAGCGGGCGGCCGAAGAGTGGCGGGCAACCTTTGACTCTATTATTGATTGGGTTTCCATTTGTGATAAGGATTTCAGGATTATTAGGGTGAATAAAGCCTTCGCTGATGCCTTTAAGATGGAACCCAAGGAGCTAATCGGCAAAACCTGCTATGAAGTGGTCCACGGGACAAAGGGGCCTTTGCCCAATTGCCCTCATAAAGTAACAATTAAGACCAAAAAGCCAGCTACGGCGGAATTCTTTGAGCCTCACCTGGGGATTTATCTAGAGGTGTCTACATCACCTATATTCAATGGGGAGGGTGAGGTGGTGGCTTCAGTCCATATTGCTAAAGACATCACCGAGCGCAAACAGACCCAGGAGAAGCTCATCATCACCGACCGGCTGGCCTCGGTCGGCGAGCTGGCCTCGGGCATTGCCCATGAGCTTAACAACCCGCTGACCGGTGTTATCGGCTTCTCCCAACTACTCCTAGATAAGGATATCCCGGCCGATATAAGAGGGGACATAGAGACTATCCACCGTGAAGCCCAACGAGCTACTGAAGTGGTAAAGAACCTGCTCACCTTCGCCCGAAGGCACGCTCCAGCCAAGCAACCGGTGGCTATAAACAGCATTATAGAGAAGGTGCTCAAACTGCGTGCCTATGAGCAGAAGGTAAGCAACATAAAGGTCATTAGCCACCTTACTCCTGACCTACCAGGAATCATGGCTGACTATTTCCAGTTGCAGCAGGTCTTTCTCAACATTATCATCAATGCCGAGTATTTCATGACCGAGGCACACAAAAAAGGCACCCTGACCATTACCACGGAGAGGATAGATGATGTTATCAGGGCCTCCTTTGCTGATGATGGTCCCGGTCTAGCTAAAGAAAACCTGGGGTATGTTTTTAACCCCTTCTTCACTACCAAGGAGGTAGGTAAGGGAACAGGGTTAGGCTTGAGCATCTGCCACGGCATAATAACCGAGCACGGCGGCCGGATATATGCCCAAGGTGAATTGGGCAAAGGAGCCACCTTTATCATGGAACTCCCCATCAGTAAAACTAATAAAGAAGGAGCGACTAAATGAAAAACCCTAGCGCCGGCGCTAAGAGAGTCCTGGTGGTTGAGGATGAGCCATCAATTACCGAGGTCTGCCTGAGGACACTCAACAGGGAGGGGTTTGCGGTGGACACTGCCGCCAATGGAGTGGAGGCCGAAGATAAGATACAGGGGAAAGACTACGATTTAGTTCTTATTGACATCAAGACACCGGAGATGAACGGCAAGGACCTCTACCACTATATAACCGAGAAGCATCCCAGCCTGGTAAACAGGGTGGTATTCACTACCGGAGACACGATGAGTGGCGATACTCAGAGTTTTCTCAGGCAAAGCGGCCGACCGTTTTTGCCCAAACCATTCACCCCTGATGAACTAATTAAGATAGTCACCGAAAACCTGAGGCATTAATAAGAATGACCGGGAAACAGGCAAGAATACTGATCGTTGACGATGAGGACATCATCAGGAGGCTTCTCGGCCAGAGGCTATCAGGTGAGGGCTACCGGTGCCAGGAGGCCAGTAGTGCCGAGCAGGCCCTGGAGGAACTGAGGGCCAGGCCAGCTGAGCTGGTGATTCTGGATATCAAGATGCCGGGTAAATCGGGGGTTGACCTGCTGCCCCAGATAAAAACCAGCTATCCCGATACGGCGGTGATTATGGCTACCGCCATCACCGATACCCATATCGCCATCCAGTGCATGAAGCAGGGGGCTTATGACTATTTAACCAAGCCCTTTAACCTGGATGAGGTCAGCCTAAGTGTCGGCCGGGCCCTGGAGAAAAGGAGACTGGAGCTTGAGAATAGAGACTACCAGCGGCACCTGGAGCACAAGGTTAAAGCCCAGGCCAGGAAAATCCGTGACTCCTTTCTGGGTGCCATAACCGCCCTGGCCTACGCTCTGGAGGCCAGGGATAAGTATACCAGCGGCCATTCACAGGGGGTTACCGAAATAGCGGTAGCCATAGCCAAGGAGCTGGGGCTGCCCTGGGACAGAATTGACAGGATAAGGCTGGCTGGATTACTCCATGACATCGGTAAGATAGGGGCCAGAGAATCGGTGCTAAATAAGCCAGGCAAACTCACCGATGGTGAGTTTCAACATATAAAATATCATAGTGAACTGGGAGAGCATATCCTAACTCCTATCGTGGAAGATAAAGAAATTCTAAAGGCGGTTAGGCATCACCATGAATACTATGACGGCAGCGGTTATCCTGATGGGCTAAAGGGTGAGCAAATACCTCTGGGAGCCAGAATCCTGGTGGTGGCCGATGCCTATGACGCCATGACATCTGAGCGTCCCTACCGGGAGGCGATGAGCGCTGAAATGGCCTGTGCTGAGATAGAGCGCGGTAAGGGCATCCAGTTTGACCCGACGGTGGCCGATGCCTTTCTCAGGCTAGCCGGCCAACGAGACTGGCTTAAAATTAAGGAAATGCCAAGGTGCCCATAGACGAAATCCTGGGCCGCCCAATTTAGGTTGTGGCCTAAACTATGATATACTATCTTGCTTATAACAGTAGCAGCCTGGGAAGAAGGCAATGGCCAAGAAGAAGGTACTTATTGTCGACGATGAAGAGCCCATCAGACAGCTGGTATCCAACATACTAGCCAAAGACTATACCGTCCTTGTGGCCATTGATGGTGAGGAGGCCATAAACATGGCTCGCTGCCAGAAACCCGACCTTATCCTGATGGACATGCTGATGCCCAAGGTGGACGGCTTTACCGCCTGCTATACGATTAACCAAGACCCGACAACCAGGGACATCCCTGTGGTCATGCTGACCGGCATAGACTACGAGCTAAACAAGAAGCTAAGCCGAGAAATCGGCGCCCAGGGATACATAACCAAGCCATTTAGTCCCGAAGACCTGCGGGCAACTGTTGGCCGATTCTTGAAAGGTTCTGCTTGATGGCTTGTCTTTTAAGGAGGGCCTGATGCCCAGGCTGGCGATAAGGACAGGGTCAAAGGTAGAGTTTCAGGATATAACCCCCAGGGTGCAGGAGTTGGTCACCCTAAGCGGTGTTAAAAGCGGTGTTTGCTGTATCTTTGTCCCCCACACTACGGCCGCGGTCACCGTCAATGAGCACGCCGACCCCAGCGTGGTTAGAGATGTTGCCCAGCGGCTTGACTATCTGGTGCCCCAGCGCGGTGACTACTGCCATCTGGAAGGCAATGCCCCGGCTCACATAAAGGCCAGCCTGGTGGGCAGCTCTGAGACACTGCTAATAGACGGTGGCCGCTTGCTCCTAGGAACATGGCAGGGTATCTTTTTCTGTGAGTTTGACGGCCCCAGAAGCCGCACCGTCCTGATAAAAATTATGCCCGATAGGCCGGGCGACAAGCCCCTTTCTTAACCTTTAAGCCCCAGCCCACGGCATATCACCAAATCGCACCGGTAAACAGTGTCAAAAAATAATAATTCAACCATTCCAAAGAAATTTGTGGTAAAATATAGGTAAGCGGCAGCTAATAACTAATAGAGGCAGGGGCACCAATAGGCCCAGGCCCGAGGAGACAGTATGAACAAGTCATTGAATAATGCTACCGAGCTAAAACCCATCGTGAAAAAGGCGGTTAGGGCCCTATACGGTGAGGCCATGCAGGACATCAAGATACTTAAAGCCGACCGCTTTCCCCTGTTCCGCGAACCCAAGCAGGGCTGGCTGGTTCACCTAGAGTTCAATGATGGCCACAACGATTATACCGTCCAGATGGATATCCAGATGGCCGACGGGCGGATTACCCGGGCCGTTGAACTGCACCGCAGCCCACTGCAGAAAGAAAAGGCCTAAGACGGGCGGTGCTTCTGGGTGAGGTCTCTTGATGAAGATTCCCAGGCTGGTGCTCGGTGGCACCAGCAGCGGCGTGGGCAAAACCACCATCACCGCCGGGCTTATCGCGGCCCTAAAGGAAAGGGGCCATCGGGTACAGCCCTTCAAATGCGGCCCCGACTACATTGACCCCGGCTATCTGGCCCTGGCCGCCGGTGTCCCCTGCCATAACCTGGACAGCTGGATGCTCTCCCCTGAGGCCATGATTGAGCTCTTCATCCACTCGGCTAGGGACGGCGATATGGCCATAGTTGAGGGGGTGATGGGGCTCTATGACGGCAGAAACGGCCTGGGTAGTATCGGCAGCACCGCCGAGATAGCCAAGTGGCTTAGTGCCCCGGTCATCCTGGTGGTCAATGTAGCCGGGATGTCTGAGAGTGCCGCCGCCATCGCCCTGGGCTATCGTCAGCTAGACCGGGCGGTAGATATTGCTGGCGTTATCCTAAATCAGGTGGCCAGCCCCAGCCATCTGCGTCTGGTGACCGAGGCTATCGAGAAGAGGGCCGCCGTGCCCGTAGTCGGCTACCTGCCCCAGAAGGCTAAGCTGTCACTCCCGGAAAGGCACCTTGGCCTGGTGCCCACCGCCGAGTCTGAAGAACTAAACAAGTTTCTGGAACGGCTGCGGCGGCAGATTGAAGCCACCATAGATGTGGCCAGAATCATCCAACTGGCTGAAGGGGCCCAGGCTATGCCGCCGCCCAAGGAGAGGCGGCTCTTCCCCAAAAAAAGAGAGCCGGTGCTGGCCGCCATCGCCGTGGCCCGAGATGAAGCCTTTAACTTCTATTACCAGCACAACCTAGACCTGCTTGAATCATGGGGGGCCGAGATAAAATACTTCAGCCCGCTTAATGACCGCCGTCTGCCGCCTGATGTCCAGGGGGTCTATATCGGTGGCGGTTTCCCCGAAGTCTATGCCGCTGAGCTTAGCGCCAATACCGAGATGAAAAATGAGCTGACCAGAGCCATAAGTAGCGGTATGCCCTGCTATGCCGAGTGTGGTGGGCTGATGTATATCTCACAGGGCATCATTGATTTTAACGGTAATAGATTTGCCATGGCCGGCCTGCTTTCCGGTTGGGCCGAGATGCAAAAGCGGCGGCAGAGGTTGGGCTATGCGGTGGCCGAGGTGGCTAGAGACAGCATCCTGGCCCGGCGGGGCCAGAGGTTACGCGGCCACCTCTTTCACTGGTCAAGGCGGCCCGGGCCGGTGAGGGACCAAGCCGCCTACAGGATTCTGGAGCCCAAAGAGCAGCTAGAGGGCTTTGTCACCGGACCCGACTCAAATATTCTGGCTTCCTATCTTCACCTCCATTTTGGCAGTGAGCCCTCCCTAGCCCGGCGATTTGTTGCCTCCTGCGCCCGGTGGCCAAGAAGCTAAAACGCCCGGCCGCCAACAGAAGACCTATTGACAACTAGCGGTTACCTATCTATGCATATAGACGCTAGCCCATCCTGTATAAAGAGAGCTGTAATTTACCAAGGAGGTAGTCATGGCATACCAGATAAAAGAACTGGACGAAGCCGGTCTGGCCAAGCTGCGCTCTCTGGAAGACAAGCTCGGAAGCTACATTGTCGCCCTAGAGGACAGATTCACGCTGGCTGATATCTCAGAAGAGCAGCTTAAGGAGCTAAGGTCCCTGGAGAAGGAACTGGGCGCTACCCTGATGGCCTACTCCCGTTAATTATGCCAAGATTATAGCCTCTATAGCCCATTTTTGGCCGAAATACCACCCTTAATGCCCATCTAATGGCCTGGTTTCTCATGGAAACGGCTGTGGCGGGGTTGGTTTTGGCCCCAGCCTTGTGTTAAAATTGGTGCCAAATGGTATATTCCCTGGGCTTGGATATCGGCTCGGTGAGGGCCAAACTGGCCCTTACCGATGACAAGGGGCGGGTGGTTTACTTTGACCACCAAAGAATAACCACCAGTCCTACGGCGGCCGTAAATTCACTGCTCGCCGGCTTGAGCGAGCAGGCAAGCTTTGAGCAGATTGTCACTGCCGGCGTATCTGGCTCGGGCAAGGGTGTCATTCCCAAAGAGTTTAACTGGGCCCAGTACAGCAGCCCGCTGGCCATTGCCGCCGGCCTACTTCACTACCACCCTGAGGGTAAATCTATCATCCAGATTGGCGGCCAGAGCTTCCTTGTCATCGAGCTGGAGGATGGCTTAAGAAGGCCCTGGCAGGTAGTCACCAATCCCCTGTGTGCCGCTGGCACCGGCCGCTTCCTGGAACAGCAGGCCTACCGGCTGGGCATCAGCCTGGACGACCTTGCCCGGCTGGCCCTCAAGTGCCCGGGCAGCCCACCCAGGATAGCCGCCCGGTGCAGTGTCTTTGCCAAGACCGACCTCATCCACCTCCAGCAGAAGGGTACCCCGGTTGAGGCCATGCTCTACGGCCTGTGCCAGAGCATTGCCCGGATGGTGGTCTCCCTAAAGAAGGGGGATTTTAACGAGCCGTTCTACTTTGTCGGCGGTGTCGCCGCCAATAGGGCGGTAGCCAAGGCCCTAAACGAGGTACTCTCGGCCCGGAACGGGCGTCAGATAGAGGTAGTTGTCCCCGAGAACTATCTCTACATCGAGGCCCTGGGCTCCGCCCTGCTCTCCATCGGCAAGAGCTCACGGGTGGCCCGGCTGCCCGAAACAGATGGCCATAAGCACTATTTTAAAATGCCCCAGCTTAAGGAGATTGGTCTTCAGGATAGCCGCCCGGTTCACCGGACCAAGGCAGCGGGCAGCGTCTATCTCGGGGTTGATGTTGGCTCCACCAGCACCAAGGCGGTGATAATTGACCCCTCGGGCCGGGTCATGGCCAAGCACTACCTGATGACCGCCGGGCGGCCGGTTGAGGCCGTTAAGGAGGTCTTCCGCAACCTGCTCCGGGAAGTCAACGGCCGGGTCACCATAAATGGTGTTGGCGTCACCGGCTCCGGGAGATACCTGGTCGGCGGCTTCATCGGGGCCGACCTAATCAGGGATGAGATAACGGCCCAGACAAGGGCAGCCGCCGAGATAGACGCCGAGGCCGACATCATTGAAATCGGCGGCCAGGACTCCAAGCTGGTCATCAAGAGGAACGGCGTCGTCGTTGACTACCAGATGAACAAGGCCTGCGCCGCCGGTACGGGCAGCTTCATTGATGAGCTGGCTGAGATGCTCGGCATCTCGGTGAACAATGGCGACTTTGCCAGGCTGGCCTTTACCGCTCCCTATACCATCGATCTGGGAACAAGATGTGCCGCCTTTACCGCCCAGGCAGTGGCCTCAGCCCAAGCCACCGGTGTCCCCCTGGAGGTAATCACGGCCAGCCTGGCCAACTCGATAACCGATAACTACCTCTCCAAGGTAGTGGCCAACCGAAAACTGGGCAAAAAGGTTATCCTCACCGGGGCCGTATTCTACAACCAGGCTATTGTCGCCGCCTTCCACCGGCAGCTTGAGGGGAAAACACTGGCTGTGGCCGAACACCGGGAGGTCAGCGGTGCCATCGGTGCCGCCCTGCTGGCCAAGGAGGCGGCATCTGGTCAGGGGTCAAACTTCAAGGGATTCCAAGAGGTCATTTCAAGCGACTATAGGCTTACCACCTTCACCTGCCAGGGGTGCGACAACAACTGCACCATCACCCGGATGAAGATGGCCAAGGGCCGGGATACATTCTACGGCAGCCGCTGCGACCGCTACGACAGCAGCCTGAGCCAGGCAAGAAGAGAGACCTTCTTTGATGAGCGGGAAAGGCTGCTCTTCCGGGAGTACCGGGAGGGCAGTGGCACCGGGCCCTCGGTGGGCATTCCCAGGGCACTCCTGGTCTATGACTACGCACCGCTGCTTATTGGTTTCTTAAATGCATTAGGTGTCAGGGTCGTCCTCTCCGGGCAGACGACCAAGAAGATTATGGAGGAGGCAGCCCAACTAAGCTACAGTGACAGTTGCTTCCCCCTAAAACTCCTCCACGGCCATGCCGCCCAGCTCAGTGATTGTGACTACCTTCTCTACCCCTGCGCCCTCCGCCTGGGCAAAATGGAGGGTGACGAAAACCAGAAATACGCCTGCCCCCTGATCCAAGCATCCCCGTTCATACTGCGCCAGGCGCTCAATCTGGGGGAACGGTTGCTGGCCCCTATAATTGACCTGAGCCGGGGCCAAGATGAGACGATAAACAGCCTGACCGATACCGCCCTAAGGATGGGCTTCAGCCGAAGCCAGGGCAGGCGAGCCGCCCGGGCCGGCTTTAGGGAGCAACAGAGGTTCGAACAAGATATAGCGGCCCTGGGCCAGAAGCTGCTGGCAGAGCTGGGTCACAGTGGCCAGCTGGGGGTGGTTCTCTTCTCCCGGTCCTATATGTCACAGGACTCGGGGGCCAACCTGGGTATCGCCGAAATACTGGCCCGACTGGGGGTGGTACCGATACCCCTTGACTTCCTGCCCCTTAATTCCGTGGATGCCAAGAGGTACTCAGACCGCCCCTACTGGCTCTATGAGGCCAAGCACATAGCCGGCGCCGCCATCACCGCCCAGGACCCCAGGCTATACGGGCTGATAGTGACCAACTTCGGCTGTGGCCCCAACTCATTCATTCTCAAAACCGTGGAAGACATCATGGCCGGTAAGCCCCTGGGACAGCTGGAGATCGACGAACACGCCGCTGAGGCCGGCATCGTCACCCGTCTTGAGGCTTTTGTCAACACCATCAAGGGGTTTGCCAGCTCGGCTCAAGGCGGCCAAATCCGGTGCCCGGATGCCTACCGGGGAACATCAGTAATTACCCATTCCCAGAAGGCCCTAATCGCCCCCAGGATGTCCCCCCATATAGAGGTCGTGGCCGCGGCCATGGCCGCCTACGGGGTCAAGGTACTTATCCTGCCCGAGTCAGACGAGCAAAGCCTCCTCTACAGCAACCAGGTGACCTCAGGGGCCGAATGCCTGCCCTACCGGGTAACCCTGGGTGACTTTATGAAGTTCTACCACAGCAACGGCTCCCGCCCCGAAGTTGAGGGGTTTATGGCCGGCGCCTACGGCCCCTGCCGCTTCGGCAAGTACGCCATAGAACAGACCAAGGCACTCAAGGATATCGGCTTTGACCTGCCCATACGAACCACTGAGTCAAACAGCGCCTACCGCGACCTGGGCCTGAGCCATGAGTTTGAGCGCCTCGCCTGGAAGGGTATTGTCGCCATGGACTGCCTGGAAAGGCTCCTCTGGCGCAGCCGCCCCTACGAAAAACGGCCCGGGTCGGCCGACCAGCTGTTTGCCGAGTACTCCAGGCGGCTTGTCAAGGGCATCAGCCGCAAAGAAGACATTTCTAATATTCTGCGGCCGGCCACAGATGAGTTCCGGTCGCTGATTGACCCTGACCTGCCCAGAAGGCCACTGGTGGGTATCAACGGTGAGATTTTCTTACGCAGCAACAGATTCAGTAATAACAACCTGGTCAAGGTATGCGAGGAGGCCGGTCTTGAGGCCATCGTTTCCCCGTTCGGGGAATGGTTAAAATACATCTCACATAGGAATGTCGAGGATGCCATCAAGTACCGAAGGCCCAAAAAGGTGATAGCAGGCTACATAAAGAAGCTGATACAGGAGCATGATGAGTACTCGGTGGCCAGGCACTGCCGCGGCCTGCTGGATACCAGAGAGCCCTCAACAGCCGATATACTGGCCCGGTCAAGCCTTTACCTTTCCCCGCGCTGTGGCAGTGAGGCTGTCCTCAGTATAGGTGCCGGCCTCGGCTGGCTAGAGGACCCTGAATTTGCCGGTGTTATCTCGGTAATGCCCCACGGCTGTATGCCCGGGGGCATTGTGGCGGCAATGTCGGAGAGCTTCAGCACAATTTACCAAAAACCCTGGATAAGCCTCACCTATGATGGTTTTGCCGAGAGCAACAATCTGGCCCGGATAAACAACTTTGCTGAAGTCATCAGATTCTGCCGCCAGGAAAAGTAGGGGGCTGATTAACCCACCCCTTGGTGCGCTTAAAGGGTAGCCGGTCACAATTAAAACCGCTGAGAACAACGCCGGGCATATTATAAATCAGCGACCCAGGTGATAGGCGAAAAACAGTTATCTCACGCACCTGGTAGCCTACAGGGGGATGAACGAAATCTTCAAGAGAGGTGAAAAAATACGGAATTACCTCTTGACAAATTAGATAATATAGTTATAATATATCGAACAACAATAAATATTGGACAATTATTATGGTTAATGTGGTGAAGGCTTCCGAGCGCAGGATAGAACGAAATAAAGAGCGGATTTTACGGGCGGCACTGGAGCTTTTTCGGGTTCACGGGATTAGAAAAGCCGCCATAAATGACATCGCCCAGAAAGCAGGGGTTTCCCCGGCCACCGTCTACAATCACTTCGGCAGCAAGGAAGACCTGGTGCGCAGCGCAGTCAAGCATTTCCTTACCAGTGCGGTAGCAGACCTCCGCAAGATTATTGAGGGAGGCCTTCCCTTCCTGGAGAAGCTGGAGCAAATTATCTTGTATAAGTCAGATATATTAGGTCAGTACCAGGGAGAGTTTATGCAAACGCTAATCTCTGAAGACCCTGAAATCCGGCATATTGTTGACGCGGTGTATCTGGTAGAAATCAGGCAGAGTATAATCGACTTCTATGAGGAAGGTAAGAGGCAGGGGTACGTCAATCCGGAGCTGTCAACGGAGACCATCATGCGTTATTCATTGATAGTGCGCAGCGGCATGGCGGCCGAATCCAGCCTGTCGGAAGACCCCGAGCACAATCGCAAGTGGCTGCAAGAACTGACGCCCCTTTTTCTCTATGGCAGACTGGGCAAGCCGGGCAAGTAGTATCTATAAAAGAAGTAAGGAGAAGGAGAAGAACAACATGGCTGACGCGATT
>JAUXAE010000083.1 GCA_030620035.1 Dehalococcoidales bacterium | reverse complement strand
GTTGAAATCTTTAACCCGGGTCTTATCTTTCCCGGTGTGGTCGGCGCCATCTCGGGCCTGCTCGCCTTCTACTCCCTGGGTATGCTACCGGTAAACTACGCCGGGATTCTACTGATAGTCCTGGCCTTCGGCCTTTTTATTGCCGAGGCATTCACACCAACCTTTGGCTTATTTACCGCAGGGGGGCTGGCCTCACTAATCTTTGGCTCCCTAATCCTATTTAAAGGAGGTCCGTTATTTGAAGTGGATATAACCCTGATTATAATAGTAGCCGTCTTTTTTGCCGCCCTATTCGCCTTTGTCATTAATCGTGTTATAGCCGCCCACCGCCGCCAGGCAGCCACCGGCCGCGAAGAGCTCATCGGCAAAAAGGCCACCGTCAGGACACTCCTGGAGCCGGAAGGGACTATCTTCCACGAGGGCGAAATCTGGAGAGCCGTGCTGGATAAGGGCCGGGCTGAGCCCGGGGAGGAGGTGATAATAACCAGAGCTGAAGGCCTAAAGCTATATGTAACCAAAAAGACATAAGGAGGTAAACATGGAAGAGACTGTAACCGATCTAGGTAGCTATATTCCCTATATTATCATCGCCATTATCATGCTCACCCTCATCGGGATGACCGTTAAGATTGCCGCTGAATATGAGCGGGGGGTCGTCTTCCGTCTGGGTAGGCTGATTGGCGCCAAGGGGCCCGGTCTATTCCTTATTATTCCCTTCGTTGATAGATGGGTCAAGGTGGACCTGCGGGTGGTGACCATGGATGTGCCCTCACAGGAGGTAATCACCAAGGACAATGTCACCGTCAGGGTAAACGCTGTGGTCTACTTCAGGGTGGTTGACGCTGAGGCGTCGGTGGTCAAGGTATTAGACCACATCAGGGCCACCTCACAGATATCCCAGACGACCCTGCGCAATGTACTGGGGCAGTCCGAGCTTGATGAACTGCTGACGCAGCGGGAGAAGCTCAACCAGTTACTGACCAGGATTGTTGACCAACACACCGACCCATGGGGGGTCAAGGTCAGCACTGTCGAGATTAAGGAGGTTGAGCTGGCCGAGATGATGAAGCGGTCAATGGCGGCCCAGGCCGAGGCCGAAAGGGAGCGCCGGGCCAAGATTATCCACGCTGAGGGTGAGCTCCAGGCCTCGGAGAAACTGGCCCAGGCGGGCGTCATCATCGCCAGAGAGCCGGTAACCCTGCAGCTCCGCTATCTGCAAACACTGACCGAGATTGCCACCGAGAGAAACAGCACCCTAATCTTCCCCATCCCGATAGACCTGATCACCATGTTTATGAAGCAGAGGGGTCAATCAGACAAAAAGACCACTGAATAGCCCAAAATCCAATTGGGGAAGGGGGCTTAAAGGCAGCTCTGTTTAGGCCCCCTTCCCATCAGCTTGCTTTTTCGGAAGAGCCAGTCAGCCGCTGTCATCCAGGTCGCGCAGACTAACATCGCCGGCCAGAACCCTAATCAGGCGGCCGTCCTGATGGCGCAGCAGCAGGCTGCCGTCGCCGGCCACGTCCTCAGCCAGGCCCTGATATGCGGTTTCGCCTGACTTCACACTGACTTTCTTACCCAGCATTACTAATCTATGCCGCCACTCCTTAAAAATGGCCTTCCCCTCGGGCAGGGCCAGGTACAATTCTTCCAGTTCAACCAGGAGCCGCCTCACCAGCTCCCGGCGAGAAACCCTAACGCCCAACTCATCAGACAGGCTGGTGGCGATAGCTGAAATCCCCGGGAAGTCGGCTATCCTGATATTGACATTGATGCCGATGCCGATAATGGAGTAATCAACAACATCACCCCGGACGCCACTTTCAATAAGGATGCCCGACACCTTGCCGCCATGAATTAAGACATCATTGGGCCACTTGAGCTGAGCCTTCAGGCCGGTAACCGCCTCAATGCTGCCAACCACGGCCAGAGAGGCTATCATAATAAGGTAGGGCAAATAGGTGATTTCAGGATAGATGATGACAGATATTGAAAGGCCTCCCTCGGGCGACAGCCAGGCACGCCCCAGACGACCCCGGGCAGCCGTTTGCTCACCGGCGATGACCACGGTGCCCTGGGCGGCACCACCCTGGGCCTCCTTTTTAGCCACCTCCATAGTGGAAGGCAGGCTGGGGTAGTAGAGCACATTCTGGCCCATAAAACGGGTGGCCAGACCATCAGTAATAGCCAGTGGCGATAGCTCATTCTCCATGGCCATGATAAATATAGCACAGCCGGATGCCTTTAGCCATTTGACACAAAGCTATGTCAAGGTCATAATAGGCAAAGCCCCGCGGAGCTACCAGGATGACCAAGAATGACCCCCTCAAGGCCTACCGGGAGAAAAGGGACTTCCGGCGCACCACGGAACCAGCCGGCGGTAAAGGGAAGCCCTGGGCACAGCCCGGGTTTGTCATCCAGAAGCATGCCGCCAGCACCCTCCACTACGACCTCCGCATCGAGGTTGGCGGCCGGCTAAAGTCCTGGGCAGTACCCAAGGGCCCATCAACCAACCCCAAAGACAAGCGGCTGGCCGTAGCCACCGAGGACCACCCCCTTGACTACGCCGATTTTGAAGGGGTTATCCCCGAAGGGGAGTACGGGGCGGGTACGGTACTGGTCTGGGATAGTGGTAGCTACCGCAACCTCAGGGAGAAGGCTGGCCAGGAAGTGCCTATGGAGCAGGCCATTGATGATGGCCATATTGCCATCTGGCTGGAGGGCAACAAGCTCAAAGGGGGCTACGCCCTCATCCACACCGGCAAGGCAGCAGAAAAGCGCTGGCTGCTGGTTAAAATGGACGATGAAAAGGCTGATGCCGGCGCCAACCTGGTGGCCACCCGGCCCGAATCGGTCTTGAGCGGCCGCACCATTGAGGAGATAGCCCGGCAAGGAGGTAACAGAAGTGGCACAGGATAACCTGGCTGCCGTTGAGGTGATTGTCGAGATACCCAGAGGCAGCCGCAACAAATACGAGATTGACCACACTACCGGGCTAGTTCACCTTGACCGGGTACTCTACTCCTCAGTCCACTACCCGGCCGACTACGGCTTCATTCCGGGGACCAAGGCGGCCGATGGTGACCCTCTAGACGCCCTGGTCATCGTGCAGGAGCCCACCTTTCCCGGCTGCCATATGAAAATCAGGCCCATCGGTGTCCTACTGATGAGAGACGAGATGGGCATTGATGAGAAAATCCTAGGTGTCCCTGTTGCCGACCCCAGGTTTGACGGCATCAACGACATCAGTGACCTTCAAAAGCACTGGCTAGTGGAGATTGACAACTTCTTTAACATCTACAAGACACTTGAGGACAAGGAAAGCTCTGTTGAGGGCTGGAAGGGTGCCGAAGAGGCCAGGGCGGTTCTTAAAAAGTACTCACTGGGGCAGAAGCCATAGGCCAGTACCAGGATATCCTGAACTTGTTTAACCTGCCTGCTCCACAAGAGTTAGAACCACAAATTGTGGATATTGAAATCCTGGTTAGTAACCTGCCCGAATTGGCCGAACAATACTTACTGGTGATAGACCCGAACAAGGAACTGGACCAAATAACTGCAAACAATGATATGAAAATACTTAATCCAGATATCTTTAAGAAAGACTAGTCTCCGGCAGGTTATCTATTACCTCTCGGTCAATCAAACAATCTGACGAATTGTTCAACTCTTAAAAAGGTGCGCTCAGAACAGGCCTAAAAGTAAAGCTAAATCCTCTCTAGGAAATCAATGTAAAAAAGGAACGTTTTTGTTCTGGAAGTAACAAGAAGATGTAATGTTAAATGCGAGACGAACGCATAGAACAATTCTCGGACGGCACTGTGTAACTACGCCGCCAGGGGCTTATTAGCGGGGTGATTTCAGCTGACTGTTCTATTCCCCTGATGCCTCAGTTAACGGAATTACCAGGGTCTTCAACCTGTAGACTAATGTACTTCTCAACAACTTTACGGAAATGATACCCGTAGACGCTAAGGCTTATCGAAAGGGGGAAATTCCGCGGTTGCTTTAGCAGGGTCGAAAGGAATAACTTCCAGTAGTATCTCCTTCCCTTTTCTCTGATACCCAAAACCCATATAGATTTAATGAATGCCCTGATATGGTGAAATTGCAGTCTGCTCGCTATATCCCTCCGTGGTTTATATTCGCTTAGAAATGTTTTGACACGTTCATAATAATGCCTCGGAGAATAGATTGTATTAAGAATATGCTTATAGCCATTAATAAGTGTTTCATAGTTCATCTTAGGAATGAAGTTGAGTGAGTAGTCGGTATTGTTACCGGTAAAACTTTTTATTAGGCGGTTCTCCTTTTTCAAACGCTGGTATAGCCTGGTACCAGGAGGAGCATTCAACAAGCCGACCATTGCGGTAACAATACCACTCTTTTGAATGAAGCTGATTTGGTTCTTAAAGATGGAAAGCGGGTCGCTATCAAATCCGACAATAAACCCTCCCTGTACCTCTAAACCATAGTTCAGAATCTTCTTGACCGAAGCCACCAAATCACGATTTTGATTTTGTGACTTAGCACATTCAACCAGGCTTTCCTCATTGGGGGTTTCAATACCGATGAATACAGCGCTAAACCCGGCATCGACCATCAATTTCATTAATCCTTCATCATCAGCAAGATTTATAGATGCCTCTGTAGACAGGGCAAAGGGATACTTCTTCCCCTTCCTCCACTCAATTATTGCCGGTAGTATTTCCAACTTCAGTTTCTTCTTATTACCAATGAAGTTGTCATCAACAACAAATACGCCACCCCGCCAGCCTCGACGATATAGCGCCTCCAGTTCTGCCAGCACCTGTTCTTTAACTTTGGTTCGCGGCTTATGCCCGTTAAGTATGATAATATCGCAAAACTCACAATTGAAAGGACATCCCCGAGAATATTGAACATTCATTGACGAATAGTTCTTCATGCTAATGAGGGACCATAACGGGATAGAAGTCTTGCTTATGTCCGGTCGCTTTTTAGAGGTATAAATATGGTGGGCACACCCTTTCTCAAGATCTTCTA
>JAUXAE010000051.1 GCA_030620035.1 Dehalococcoidales bacterium | reverse complement strand
ATAGCCGCCCCGATAGCCACCACCTCATCGGGATTGACCCCTTTATGGGGCTCTTTACCAAAGAATTCCTGCACCTTCTGCTGCACCAGCGGCATCCTGGTCTGACCGCCGACCAGAACCACCTCATCAACCTGCTCAACCGTCTTGGTGGCATCAGCTAGGGCCTGCTTGCAGGGCCCCAGGGTCTTTTCAACCAGCTCCATCACCAGCTGCTCCAGCTTGGCCCGGGTAAGGGTGATGTTGAGGTGTTTGGGACCACTGGCATCAGCAGTGATAAAGGGCAGGTTCACCTCAGTCTGCTGGACGGTGGATAATTCACACTTGGCCTTTTCAGCGGCCTCCCTGAGCCGCTGCAGGGCCATCTTATCCTGACTTAAGTCTATCCCCTGGTCCTTCTTGAATTCGCCAACCAGCCAGTTGATGACCTTCTGGTCAAAATCATCACCGCCGAGGTGGGTATCACCGCTGGTTGACTTGACATGAAAGGTGCCCTCGCCCAGCTCCAGAATGGATATATCAAAGGTGCCGCCGCCCAGGTCATAAACAACGATGGTCTCGTCCTTCTTCTTGTCCAGTCCATAGGCCAGAGAGGCGGCCGTGGGCTCATTGATTATCCTGAGCACCTTAAGTCCGGCTATCTGGCCGGCATCCTTGGTGGCCTGCCGCTGACTGTCATTGAAATAGGCGGGCACGGTTATGACCGCCTCAGTAACCTTGTCACCAAGGTAGGCCTCGGCGTCCGCCTTGAGTTTCTGCAGAATCATGGCCGAGAGCTCGGGCGGGCTATACTCCTTGCCGCCCATAACTAATCTGACATCGCCATTGGCCGCCTTGACTATCTTATAGGGTAGCCACTTTACATCGTAGGCCACCGAAGGCTCATCAAACCTACGCCCCATCAGGCGCTTGATGCTGAAGATGGTATTGTCCGGGTTGGTGACCGCCTGACGCCGGGCCACCTGCCCCACCAGACGCTCACCACCCTTGCTCACGGCCACTACTGAAGGTGTTATCCGAGAGCCCTCAGCATTAGGAATAACCACCGGCTCCCCGGCCTCCATCACAGCCACCGCAGAAAAGGTTGTGCCTAAATCAATACCTACTACCTTTGCCATAGTCTATCTATCTCCTCCTTGATTAATTAGTTCAGGGTCTGGAAGAGGCTGAAGCTTCCTCATCTTCCCCCTCCCCACTGCCCACCACCACCTTGGCCGGTCGAAGAACCTTGCCGGCAAAGCTATAGCCCTTGAGCAGCTCCCGGATAACGATGCCTGCCTTACCCTTCTCGTGCAGGGCGGCTTCGTGGAGATTGGGGTCAAATGGCTCGCCCAGTGCCTTGACGGGAGAAACCCCCAGTGCCGCTAAAATGGCCCGGAACTTGCCGCTAATGATGCTGATACCATCTACCCAGGGATGCTTGGTCAGGCGAGGCGGAACGGAGGCCAAGGCCCTTTCCAGATCATCAAGAACAGGCAGCAAGCTAAGGACAAGGGCGCTCTTGGCCAGGTTGCTGGTCTCCTCCTTTTCCTGCTCACTGCGCCGCTTGTAGTTAATAAAGTCGGCCTGGGCTCTCTGCCAGTTAGCCAGAAGGCCGCCTGCCCTTACCCTTTCTTGGGTCAGGGCCTCCCTTAAAGATTCTATACTTTCGACCTCTATGATTTCCCGTTTCTCTCTACCTGTCTGGCCTTCCTGTGACATTCTCACCCCCTTTGGTATCTCACCTAGACCCTTCAGTTGCCACTGGTCATAGCCGGACCGGGCGGGATTTCCCGGCCGTACAGCTCGGCCACCAAAGTGCTCATCACCGATGACAGATAGCTTATGGCCGAAATGGCCCGCTCATAGGGCATCCGGGTAGGCCCGACCACGCCGATAGTACCCACCGCCTCCTCAGGCAGACCATAGTGGCTGACGACAACACTGTAATCACGGATAACATCTACCCTGTTTTCCCGGCCGATGACCACCTTGACGCCCTGCTCGGTCATCTCCTCAGGAATGATAACCCGACCCAGCCTTCTCTGCTCAACCAGCTCCATTAGAGACTGTGCCCGCTGGCCATGAGTAAACTCCGGCTGCTCAAGCATAAAGTGCAGGCCATCAAGGTAAGAGTCCTCATATTCCTGCCAATCCTCGGCCTTCATCATCTTCACCAGACAGTCGGTGGCCTGCCGCTCACCAGGGGAGAGCTCCATCTTCTTACCCCGAATCTGAGACCTGGTCAGGCTGGAATAGGCGACGTTTACTCTACTAGTGATGGCCGTTAAATCGGCCTGGGACATAGGCTCATCAAAGGTTATCAGCTGTTGTTTTACCTTGGCCCCGCGCAGGATAAGAACCGCCAGGGCCATAGGGCCCTGCAGGGAAACCAGCTCCAGATGATGAAACCGGCAGGCGGCCGACCGGGGTGATGTAATCACGGCTATATTGTGGACCCACTGGGCCAGGAGGGCCACCGTCAGGCTCAGCCACTCTTCCAGTTCTCCCTCCACCTGATGGAAGAGGTGGCTTATCATAAACTGCTCAGCCACGGGTAGCTCAACGCCCTTTAGGGACTCTACATAATAGCGGTAGCCCTTATCTGAGGGAATGGCCCCGGCCGAATGATGAGGCCGAATAATATAGTCATCCTGCTCCAGGCGCACCATCTCATTGCGGACAGTGGCCGAGCACACCTCCAGCCCGCAGCCATCAATAACGCTGGCCGAAGATACCGGTTTGGCCGTGGCAATATACTGGCCGACTATTGACTTGAGCACTGACTCCGCTCTAGCCGATAACATTGCCGCCTCCGTTAGTAATTTAGCAATCTAAGCCTTAGATTGCTAACATCCTTTAATTTATCACCTTTAGCCAGGCTTGTCAAGAGGAAATTTAGTCTACCAGGCAATTGACCGATAAAGCCGGCCAATGATATAATAATAATCACTGACAATGGAAATCAGATGGCTGGGACACGCCTGCTTCAGGATTAAGGGAAGACAGACCACTGTTATCACCGACCCCTACTCGCCGAACTTAGGCTACTCCCTGGGTAAAGCCACCGCCAATATAGTAACGGTAAGTCACCAGCATCCCGGCCACAGCTATACTGATGGTGTCGGCGGTAACCCCAGAAAGGTCACCGGCCCCGGTGAGTACGAAATCGGCGATGTCATAATTATCGGCATCGCCACCTTTCATGATAATGACGGCGGCAGCCAAAGGGGTAAAAACACTGTCTATCTGATGGAGGTGGATGAGGTATCAGTATGCCACCTGGGCGACCTGGGGCATATACTAACCAACGAACAGGCAGAGGAACTGGGCGAGGTTGATGTGCTACTGCTGCCGGTAGGTGGCCTGTCCACCATCAATGCAACTATGGCCGCCCAAATAGTAAGACAGCTTGAGCCTAAAGTGGTAATCCCGATGCACTACCAGACCCAGGCAGCAGCTCGGAAACTAGAGCCGGTAGACAAATTCTTAAAGGAAATGGGCCTGAGTGGAGTAGTCCCTCAGGCCAAGGTGTCCATAACCAAGTCAAGTCTCCCGGTAAGCACCCAGGTCTTTCTGCTTGATTACTAGAATCTACTAGCCGAGGTTGTCTTGGGAGCCCGAGGCCAAACATCGGCCTAGTGCCGCCTTGCCACCATCACCAGTATTGTAACTAACAGCAGCACAATGGTCGCCGCCAGGAATACCATTATATAGACGGCCCAGTCAGCCAGGACTGGTGACTGCTGGGCTGGTTGTGGTGGCGATTGGGGTGGCGGCTCAGACTCCGCTGGCGGCGGCTGGATGGTGAAGGCGCCAACAGCACTCCAGGCACTATAGCTCAAGGAACTAACAGCCCTGACCTTCCAGTAGTAGGTGGTATCACAGGTCAATGTTATATCTGACTGCCAGGCATTAGTGGGCAGGGCGAACTCACCAATCCTGACAATAACCGGTATAAGAAAATCGGCCTCACCAGACACCAGCAGTTCATAGCCCTCGGCCGCGGCCACGGCCGTCCACTGAAATACCGGGCTTAAGGGCACATCCCGGGCACCGGCCTCGGGGCTCTCAAGCTGGGGGGCGACAATGCCACCGCCAAGGCTGGTGGTAAATGACCACTTGGCCGACCACAGGCTTAACACCGGCCCGATAACCCGTACCCGCCAGTAGTAGGTGGCGGCCGGCTGTAGGACGGGCAGCCGGACTGAACTGGCGGTAACAGTGCCCTCGAAGCCGGGTGGGATTGAGGAAAAATCGTTATCATCGTCAAGCTGCCACTGGTAGCTGGTGGCCCCGCTGAGTGGCTCCCAGTCAAGGCTGACATTGGCAACAGTGCCCCCGGTAATCACGCCTATGCCTGGCGCCTGATTAAGCGGCCAGGTCAGGCTAACCGGCTGGGTCAGGCTGTCATAATAGGTCATCAGTTTGGCATTGACGGTGACATACAATTTGCATCAACCGACTTTGGGTCTGGGATGGCTAGGTTGATGGTGACCTCATCGTTGCCGTTGACTATTATTCTATCCACCAGAAGGTGGGTTATAGCCTCTTTATCCTTGATAGCTTCTTCGGCCTGATTGTCTTTAAGGTAGTCAAGGCGAGGCACCAGTGCTTGACACCTTTCCCAAGCCTGTATGATGATGTCCTCCCCTTTAGCTCTGATTTCCTTAGCTTCTAGGATTTCCTTTAGCTCTGTCTCATATCTTTCTCTCTCCTCCATTGATGACCTTAATTGCAAGTCCATCTGCTCTTCTGTTATGGTACCTTTCTTGGCTTGCGTGATGACCCAGCTTTCTTCTCGCTTGCAACGGCCAATATTGTCCTTCACCATTTTGAGTCGTTGTTCCTCGTTAGCTATATCGGACTGTATTTGCTCTAGTCTATTATCCAGAGCAAATTTTAGCATTTCTGGACAGCGTAAGGTCTCATCAATCTTATTCCAAACAAGGGGCTCAATATCGTCCGCCCAAATACGCTTAGGACTTCGGCAATTGTAGATGTGAGGATAAAACTTCATTCCTCGACACATGTAAAAGGCTGACTCATTCTTGTGATGGTAAGTTTTCCTAGTGCCGCCGGCTAGAACTTTTGTAAAGGCAGTCCCTAGGGTAGTGCCGTAGAATTGCATTCCACACTCGGAACAATAGAGTAAATGCTTCAGGAGAAAAGTATGCTTTGACATCTTACGGAGAAACTGCTTGTTAGCTTTCTTTCTAACCTGAGCCGCCTCAAAGGTTTCACGTGAGATAATGGACGGGCAGGGAGTAGGAATCCACTCTTCTTTGGGCTTGAAATGACGCTTACCACTGCCCCACGTCTGGTTGTAATAAGCCTCACCACAATAGGCAGACCTACCGAGTATGATAGCAACTCTACTCGTTAGCCACCCATACTTGCTAGGTGTGGGAGTAGGAATACCCAAATCATTGAGCTTGGCCGTAATCTGTCTGATAGAGGAGCCCTTCAGATACGAATCGAATATCCAACGAACTAGACCGGCTTCTTTCTCATTTATTTCCAGAAGTCCAGTCTCTTTGTTGTATGTGTATCCATAGGGATGGCTACCTAGAGTTAGCCCCTTCTTAGCTTTAGCCTCTTTGCCCATCTTGCTTCTGGCTTTCATATTGTCTAGCTCCATTTTGCCGACAACGGCTAGAAGGGCAAAGTAGTTCATATCCAAATGTTCCTCAACAGCTTCAAGTTTAATGCTAAGCGGCTCAATAACTTCCATTAAGACAGCAGCGGGATACATTCCTCTTGAGAGCCTGTCTGCCTTCCAGCAAACAATTGCATCAAACTTGCCTTTCTTCGCATCGTTAAGCATGCGCTGGAACTCAGGTCTTTTACTTTTAGCACCTGAATAGCCAATGTCAACATACCTATCGGCTATGCTGTAGCCTTTCTCTTGGCAGTACTTCTCAATCCTAGCTATTTGTTCTGGTATGCTGGCTTTATCCTCATCACCTTGTGCTGGCGTCGATACCCTACAATATGCTGCTGCTCTCATCGTTGAACCTCCTTCGTTGGAATTGCTACCTTTCTATACCTTCTTAGAAAGGCTATCAGGTCACTTTTCATTAGGCGGGTGTAACGCTTACCTCGCTTAGTGACTCGCAGCTCTCCTTCTCTGACCATCTTGAATATATACGTCTTGCTAGTCTTCAGAAATTCGGCTGCTTCCCCGATGGTGATAACTTCACTATCCATCAGTTCCCTGCGTTTTACAGTGTCTCTCAGCTTTCATAAGCATAGCACACAGAAGGACGAGCGTCAAGACTTGTATGAAATAGCGTAACTGTTTCTTATAGACTGTATTGACAATTATAAGAATACGTATTATTATTGGTGCCAGTAGTGCGGCGGGAGGGAGATTTAAATGGAAATACCAAGAGAACAGGCAGAGAAACTCAAGAGGTATTTCATCAACGCAGACCCTTTTCTCTGGGGTGTTCTTGAGAATAAGAACAAGAAAGGGCGGCTTCAAGGACTCAGGAAGCTTGGTTTCCTCATGGGCTACTCTGAAGGCAGCAACGCGACATACAGCAAGGTCAACCAAGACTTACTAGTTGAACTGGGCATCGAGGGCATTCTGGAGCGTATTGTTGTACCGAAAGTTACTAACGGCTTCGCCCCAGAGGTCCTGCGCTATTTCCGGCGCTGCTGGGAGCAAGGGCAGACTCCAGACATGAAATATCTGAAAGAACGCAAACTTTATCGAAGGCACATATTTGCAGAGGACAAAGTGTATGACGGGAGAGAACCTCGTATAGTAGGACATAAAGACCCGGCCCACCTCTTTGTTCAGATTGATACACAACATAACTTCGTGGAGCGTTGGACTGTCTTTGCTGGGCTATGGTTTGAAGAAATTGAGCCGCTGTTTGGTTCAGCGCGAGAAGATATTGCCGAAGGTAGTAAATAATAGGTAAATCCAGACATGCAGTACTTTAGGTGGGGCAAGAGAATACATCTGGAGTTCTTGGCTGACAGTGCTGAGCAGATAGCTGAGAGTATGGACAAGACCGGCTTGCGGGACAAGATTGACCAAGCCTTCGCAGCGGCCATTGCCAGAGCTGGAGGGCATCCACAAAGGTCGTTTGGGCCAGCTGTCAATGAAACTAGAGAAGTTGACGCTGGGGGTGATGCCTCCGTGAAACAGAACCAACATCGAAGTTCGCAATCTCTCGGTCGGAGATGCCAGCGCAAGGCCAAGGAGGCGTAGCGTGGGTATCGTAGAAATGACAATCGATTCCTTGAGATGCAACTTGCTGAGTAATGAGCGGGCCCTGATTTTGAAAGAGAAGGAGGCAGAACGCTATCTCCCTATCTATATAGGTCCGCGACAGGCCAATATTGTAGAAAAACTACTGCTAGGCGTCGGACGCGTTGACCCTGCGGAGTTCGACCTTTCCTCTGCAGGCATTGACACAATATTCTGTAAGGTCGAAGCCGTCATAATCAACCGGTTCGCGAATAATGTCTTTTACGCCAAATTGCTGCTGACTCAAAATGAAGATGAGGCTCTGGAGGTTGACTGTGCCCCATCCAAGGCTGTAGCTCATGGTATCAGGGCAGAGGCGCCTATCTTCGCAGACGAGGCAGTCTTAGACAAAGCTGGAATTGCCGTCGGCGTGTGAGGTAAGGTTACCAGATATTCTCACCAAGTAGCAAACTGTTCTGTACTCTCAAGAGAAGATCCACAGATGCCACATTCTGGCTAATTGTTACCCCATATCTACGATAAACGTACCTTACGTGGTATGATTTATTCTGAGGATAATAAGTAGGAGATATCTAATGGATACGCAGAACAAACACCCCTTGAAGTACTTATACGGGAAAGCGAAAGTTAAACGCTCGAGTTTAAGAAATCGCTTAGTCTTCAGGAAAAAGGGCTAGAATCGTTGTGTGCAATGGTAAATTCCGACCTATCTCGAGGAACT
>JAUXAE010000116.1 GCA_030620035.1 Dehalococcoidales bacterium | reverse complement strand
GTCCAGACGGCCAAGCTGGGCCTATCCAAACTGGAAAAGACCCTGCTCAATATCTACCTGAACGAGCTGGGGGTCTTCCAGTCAGAGTTTGGCTTTCCCACCACCAGGCATGAAACCCTCTATCTTCAGGCCAACCTGGAGCTGGCCAAGATGGGGGTGCTCAGGCCTATTCGTTTGGAGGGCTGGATAAGGGCCATTGTGGCTGATGTTGAGCTGGCATTTGAGCTGGTGCCTGATATTAAGCATCTCAATCTCTCTATATCTACCTCAGACCAGATGATTGAGGGCAAGTTCAAGGGGAGGAAGACCCGGGACGACATCATAGCTGAAATGGTGGCCGCCGTTGAAGCCGCTTGGGCCCATGGTGCTGACAGTGTCGGCGTCAATGCTGAAGACGCCTCCAGGACGGGCCCGGATTACCTCATCAAGTTCGGGCGGGCGGCCAAGGAGCACGGCGCTTGCCGCTTAAGATACTGTGATACCCTGGGTTACGACAATCCCTTCACCATCTATGAGACGGTCAGGGCGCTGGCGGAAAACATCGGCATGCCCATTGAGATTCACTGCCATGGCGACCTGGGGATGGCCGTGGCCAACTCCGTGGCCGGGGCCAAGGGGGCCATTGATGGCGGCCAGGATGTTTATGTCAATACCACCGTTAATGGCATCGGTGAGAGGGCGGGCAATGCCGACCTGGTGGCCTTCATTCTGGCGGCGACCAAATCAAAGGGGTTTGGTGATAAGTACCGGCTGGGCGATGCTATTGATTTGTCCCGGGCCTGGAAGATAGCCAGGTTTGCCAGCTACGCCTTTGGTGTGCCCATTCCCATAAACCAGCCCGGGGTCGGTGCCAACGCCTTTGCCCACGAATCGGGCATCCATGCCGACGGGGTGCTAAAGGACCCGCACAACTACGAGCTATATGGCTATGAGGAGCTGGGCCGGGGCGAACCAGAGAAGGTAGAAACGGGAAGAGAGATTTGTGCCGGGGAGTACAGCGGCATATCCGGCTTCAGCCATATAATGGGCAAGATGGCGGTGTCGTTCAGCAATAAGGATGAGGCTCAGGAGGTGCTGGAGCTGGTGAGATACGCCAATGTCGAGGCTCACAAACCACTGGTTGAGGATGAATTAACTTTTATCGCCAAGTACCCCAAGATTGCCAAGAAGCTGTTGACCCTTAGCCCCTTAGAAAAGCTATAGTCGGGATGAAAGCGGGAAAAAGAGGCTGTTTTGAAAGGCGGCCTCTCTTATTTTATAATGGCCTTAAGGAACTTAAAGATGGCCCAGAAATCAACCATGAAATTAAAAGCCATCGGCACTGTCAAAAACAGGGTAAAGCAGAAGCCGGATAGAGGCTTTAACTGGCATGATGTTGTTTCCGAAATCATTATTGATAGTAGCCTGGCCCAGGGTCTGGATGGCCTTGATGACTTTTCCCACATCATAGTTATCTACTGGCTGCATGAGGCAGCCGATAAGGCTAAGATGGCCCTGAAAGTCCATCCCCGGGGCCGGCATGACCTGCCCCCGGTGGGCGTTTTCGCCTCCCGTTCCCCCTACCGGCCCAATCCACTGGGCAAGGCTACCGTCAGGCTGCTGAAGCGCCGGGGCAACATACTAACGGTAGCCGGGCTTGATGCCATTAATGGCACGCCGGTGATTGATATCAAGCCCTATATCCCCGGTTATGATTCGGCTGCCGAGGCCAAAGCACCCGAATGGGCAAGAAGTCACTCGGTGAAACCCTGATAGATATCTACCGACGCCTGGTGGCCGGCTACGGGCGGCAGCACTGGTGGCCCGCCGAAACACCGTTTGAGGTGATGGTCGGGGCTATCCTGACCCAATCAGCCGCCTGGGGTAATGTTGAAAGGGCCATGGCCAGCCTTAAGGCGGCCCGGGCGTTGTCACCACGGGCACTGCGCCGGCTGGAAATAGCTCAGCTGGCCAGGCTCATCCACGCCAGTGGCTACTATAAGGCCAAGGCCAAGAAGCTAAAATGCCTGGCCCAGTGGTTGGGAGACTTTTGTAATGACAATCTTAGCCGGCTGTTTTCCAGCGACACCGAGAGCCTTCGCCGGCGGCTTCTTTCTATCCACGGCATCGGGCCCGAGACGGCCGATTCCATCCTGCTCTACGCCGCCGGCAAGCCTGTTTTTGTTATTGATGCCTATACCCGCCGCATCATTAAGCGCCTGGGCCTGGCCCCGGATGAGGCCACTTATCATGGCTATCAGCGGCTTTTTATGGCTAATCTGCCGGCCGATACCCGGCTTTTTAACGAATACCACGCCCTGCTGGTCTGCCTGGCCAAGGATGTCTGCCGTAAAAGACCACTATGTCAGCGGTGCTGCCTTAAGAGTGTCTGCCGGTTTTACCGGGCTAATGAATAACTTCAATCTACCTTGGTTTTGCTGGCTATAATAGAAAATAAGGGGGACTTATGGCTGAAGAGGCACTGGATAGCCTTACTGATAAGGTAGCCGAGCTGATTATCAGGGCCAAAAAAACTATAGTCTTCACCGGTGCCGGCGTCAGCACCGAGTCCGGCCTGCCCGATTTTCGCAGCCCGGGCGGCCTCTGGGACAGGTTTGACCCCGATGACTTTAGCTACCAGAAATTCATCAGCGATGAGAGTGCCCGTAAAAAGCACTGGCGGCTGCTTAAGAGCCTGGCCCTGGCCGCCGAACCCAATGAGGCCCACTACGCTATCGCCGAGCTTTACCGGCTGGGCAAGCTGGACTGTGTTATTACCCAGAATGTGGACAACCTGCATCAGAAGGCCGGTCTGCCCGGTGATAGGGTATTTGAGCTCCACGGCAACATGCAGTCGCTGGTGTGCCTGGGCTGTGGCCGGCGCTACCCCTTTGAAGAGGTCAAGGCCCGGCTGGATAAAGATGAGGAGGTTCCCGACTGTGAGTTGTGCCACGGCCTACTTAAGCCGGCGGCCGTTTTCTTCGGTGAGCCGCTGCCCGAGAAAGCGCTCAGGGAGGCTGCCCTACGCTCATCCCGCTGTGACCTGTTCATCATCATTGGCTCAACCCTGGTTGTTTACCC
>JAUXAE010000006.1 GCA_030620035.1 Dehalococcoidales bacterium | reverse complement strand
CCCTTTGGCACGATTAATCATTTATCCATTCCACACTTTCTGCAAATCAAGCGACTCTAGCAACTCCGCTAGCTTTCAAACGTTTATGACCGGGCTGGCAGTATTAATTCGTATTGAAGATGGCTGATTAGTTTAGGTAGTTTGGAGCAACATTTAGTTGTCCATAATGCACATTCCATCGAATTGTGCCATGTTTACCCACTTCGTAATACGTACAAAAGTGCAACAATTCTGTCACTAACGATTAACAGGAATGATTTACACTTGATTTGTCCTGCTACATATAGTGTCTACAAGTATCCTACCAAAAGAGACGGGCATCTTCGTTTTATTCGTAACTTGTAGAAACAGTTGAAACCGAGATGCTGAAGCTATACAATTGCAGCTGTGGCCATGGTTAGTTGTGATATATGTGGTAAACAATTGAAGACTAGACAAGCCTTGGCCGGGCACATGCGCTTCAAACATGGTGATTTGCTGAAGACTCTGGATGTTATCAATGAGATTGCCGATGAGGTTTTTTGTTTCAAAGGGGTTAAGCCTGAGGAATAGGTGGTCATTCATCGTAAGTCAGATAGCAATTGAGGAGGTCTGCTATGGCTAGAGTAGAAGTAGTCGTAGATAGTGTGAGGCCGGGCATGCTGAAGAATAGTTGGGCAGTAATCCTAAAGGAGAAGACGGCAGAGCGCTATCTACCTGTTTATATAGGTTCATCTCAGGCCGATGAGATAAAAAGAGAACTGGTATCTGAACTGTCTTCTGGGCTAACAGATTACGACCTTTCCTTGGTTGGCATCAAGGCAGTTAGCCCCAAGCTAGAGTCAGTAATAATCGATAGATTTACGGATGGTACCTTTTATGCCAAGTTATCTCTGATCCAACATGACAAACCATACGAGTTGGACTGCCCGCCAGCTAAGGCTCTGACTCTTGGTGTTAAAGCAGAGGTGCCCATTTTCGTAGATGAGGCAGTCTTAGGCAAAGCTGCCATTACTGTTAAGGCATGAAGTAGAGCTATTGGATATCGTCTGTTAAGTCCAGCATCACTAGCTGTTAGACATCGATTTAAAGAAATCTACCTAACAATGAATTGGAGAGCTGCCAGAGTATCTCCGGCATCCGACGAGTATTGAGAGTAACAGGCAATTTAATAGCCTGGCTTCTGGAACTCCCTCAAGCCATATCATATTGGCCTTAATCATTGTAAATACCACGCCCAACAATAAGTTCATTAGGAGTGGGTTCCTTTTTTCTGCTTTAATGGGCTAAGCCCGAATTTAAGCTCATAACTCAATAGAAATTTCCATTGGTAGGCGCGCAATCGTCTGCTACTACGATTAATTGTACCTACGCGCTAAATTCTCTGTCAGATAACAGTAATGTGTCCTTAAGAAAATAGCAAAAAGGGCATTTTGCATTTAACAGACTTCCATGATTTAACTTAATAGACCCTCCCAAAGAGGATCTATTTGACCAATTTCTAGTGTAGAGAAATAGGGGTAGGCTGGTACGAATTGGCAAAAGACCGGACGTCATACTTAACAGGCTTATAGATTTAGCTTTAATGGGCTTGTTAAGTATAGATCCCACCCCGCTGTCAAACCCCCCGTTTAACAGGCAGGTTTAACAATCAGTTAGAAAGTGAAGTGGTTCAGAGCTTACCTAGATACTAGAACATCAGCTAGGGGAAAAGTTTTGGTATGAGTTCTTGGTTTTAACTTAAGTGGCCCACCATAGTGTACGGTAGGCAGAACTCCTGCCTTTTCCTCGGATGTCCCTCTTGGTGGGAGTGGCATATTATAGGTTAGTACCACTTCATCTCCAGTCACTTTTACTTCCTTGACGAAGCCTCGGAAAATTGCAGTAGTCGCCGCTACTTATACCCTCTGAGCTGTGCCTTTGTTGCTAACTATAAAGCTTTCGGGTGCTGTTTTCGTAAGCCTGGGGTTGACGAAGGGCTGATGGTAGTGTAAAATGTCCAACATCATTCTACCAAGTTCAATAACGAGGTAGATAAATTGAAAAGGAGGTATAAAAGGTGAGTTCAAAATGGCTTATTACTGTTGGTCTGGGTCTGGTCATTCTTGCCGTAGTCTGGCTGCTGGCTATCTTCCCCGGTATGGCAAAGCTGCCGGATGACTACGAGCAGGAGTATACTTTCGAGGGCTCCGTCCAGGTCTATGTTGCTGATCTAGGTGTATTAGTTCCAATTCAAACTACGATGACGAGAACCCTTACAGCAACAGGTGTAACCGAAGATGATGTGCTATTGCTACAGCAGGACATTGTTTTCTTTGAAGCTACATCCGGAGCGCCGCTTGGAGATATAAACCCGGCTTTAGCAGCTCTTGATACCACAGAGACTTACTATCTTGACAGGACGACCCGCGCCAATGTGCCCGGCGAGGGTGATGTAAGTAGAAGCGGCCAGTTCACCTTCCCGGCTGACGTACAGCAGGAAACGTATCAATACTGGTCTTCATCGACCAAAACAGCTCTACCCGCCACTTTTAAAGGTGAGGAAACCTACCAGGGGCTTACTGTGTATGTATTCGAAATCAATAGTACCGGTAATCCCTATTACCCGGATGCAACCACTGGATTACCGCAAACAATGGATGTTTATGCCAAGATTAAGGTAGAGCCTGTAAGCGGTGTCCCTGTTTATGCCACCACCACCACAACCATCAACCTGCAGCATCCTCTCGCCGGTTCTATGCCTGTTTTAATAAATACGAGCACTTTTACCAGCGCGACTGTAGATGATATGGTAGAGTTAGCCGAGAGTACCAGCAACCTGATACTCTGGGCAAGCGTTTACGGCTTTTGGGCGATCATTGGTCTGGGTGCTGTTCTAACGTTGGTGGGAATAGTAAGGACCATCCAAACAAGATAGAAGAGAGTCAGCCCGAAGTTCCGGAGCTGTTGCCTTAGCTTGCAAGATAAAAAATTTAGCCCTTCACCCTGCTAGAATGAGGGGAGGTCAGAAGGGATAGTGCCCCATTGCCTCCCGTTCAGCAAGACAGTGTGGCGATTCGTTTCAGTCCTATTCACTAAATATACCTATTAATCTTTCTGTTGCGACACCCTCTCTGGCTTTCCTGAAAGCCTTTTCTCTATGGCAACAGATGCCTCCATAACTGCTAGGTTTAATAACTCAGCCAGCTGCAAAGCCCTCTTGGCCGTCTGCTCAACCCTAGCGATCGCCTCAGCAGCCACTCGGGCAGCCTCACTGGCCGCCTTCTCTCCAGCCCTGCGGGCTTCCTCGGCCGCTTCTCTAGCACTTTTAGCCGCCTCATCGGCCAACCTGATGCTATCTTCAATCTCATCAAGGATTTGGGGAAGTGGCTTGGTCATTATTTTCTTGGTTTCAATTTCGTTACCCATTTTGCCTCCATTCGGCTACTCTCCACTCTAATTGTTCCAGGTATAGTGGTCACTCACGGTAAAAAATGTTGCTATACTCCAGAACCAGCCTAATCGCCAATTGGGCACTTTGCAAGGATAATGCCTGTTGTTTACTTATCTTGAAACCTGCTGACTACAAAATATTAGGTAATCTCGGCGGTAGCGCCGGCCGCCTCCAGCTTCTGTTTGGCCGCGGTGGCCTCCTCCTTGCCAACCCCTTCCTTCACCGGCTTGGGGGCTGACTCCACCAGGTCCTTGGACTCTTTCAGTCCCAGGCTGGTTAACTCACGCACCGCTTTAATGACGCTAATCTTGTTGGCCCCCACCTCCTTGAGAACGACGCTAAACTCGGTCTTCTCTTCTTCAGCCGGGGCGGCGGCTGCTTCAGCCGGTGCCGCCGCCGCCACCGGGACAGCGGCACTGACACCAAACTCCTCCTCCAGGGCCTTTACCAATTCGGAAAGTTCCAGCACGGTCATACCCTTGATGGCCGCCATTATGTCGCTAGTGGCTGGGGCCTTCTTGGCTGCCTTGGCCTCGGCGGCGGTTTCTTTGGCCTCTTTAGGTGCCGCCGCCTTTTTGGCCGATGACGGCCGCTTGCCCTCGGTTGCCTCCGGGGCAGTCTGCTTAGTGGTTTCTGCTTCTTTCTGGGGCACTTTATACTACCTCCATTTTTTTAATCCTAGCCTGCAGCACTCCAACAAGGCCTCTCATCGGACTGCTAAGGCAGTTAACCAGAGTAACGATGGGGCTTTGCATCCCGGCCAGAACCTTGGCCAGCAACACCTCCCTTGACGGCAGCTTGGCCATAGCGGCTACCTCCCCTGAGGTAAGCCGCCTGGCACCGACAAAGCCCCCCTTTATGCTGAGCTCTGACCTTGAGCTGTTAATGTGGTCAACTAGAAGTTTGGCCGGCTGGGTTATCTCACCATAGCCAAAGGCTATAGCTACTGGCCCCTCAATTAAATCCAGCAAGTACGGCTTGCCGGCTCTTTCGGTGGAGAAGCGGGCCAGGGTATTCTTGACCACCCTATAGCCCACGCCTGACTGCCTCAACCGGCGGCGTAGTTCGGTCAGCTCAGCTGTTGACAGCCCACGATAATCAGTAAAAACAGCCGCGCTACATTTGGCCAAAATCTGTTCAAGTTCACTGATAATCTGCTTCTTTTTTTCTCGGGACATCGTTATACCCCTAACTAGTGGCCCTTATTAAAAAAAGCCCCTATGCCCAAGCACAAGGACTAAACCCTTTTAGGTTTTTATCCTCGGCAGGCACTACTATTAAGCCGTTAAACCGGCACCTGCTGTCTCAGGACTATACTGAACCAGCCAGGAATTATTAAGTTTTTAAGCGGCCGCCAGGGCCAGTGTCGGCCTCAGGTCGAGCTCAATGCCGCAGCCCATGGTCGTCGCTATATAGGCACTCTTAATATACTGGCCCTTGGCACCACTGGGCTTGGCCTTAACCACCGCCTCCATTAGGGCCGCCAGGTTGGCCAGCAACTTGTCACTGTCAAAGCTAATCTTGCCCAAGGGTACATGAATGATAGCCGTCCGGTCAAGCTTAAACTCCACCCGACCCTTACAGGCATCACCTATTACCCGGGGCAGGTCCTCGGCGGGTACCACCGTCCCCGATTTGGGGTTGGGCATCAGCCCCCTTCGGCCCAGAATCTTGCCCAGCCGGCCCACCTTAGCCATCATATCAGGGGTGGCTATGGTTGTGTCAAATTCCAGCCAGCCGGCCTCAATCTTCTTAACCAGGTCGTCGCCGCCAACAATATCGGCCCCGGCCTCGGTGGCAATCTTTTCCGCTTCACCCTGGGCGAAAACCAAAACACGCACCTTTTTACCCAGGCCGTGGGGCAGCAGGGCCACACCGCGCACCTGCTGGCTGGCATTCCTGGGGTCAACACCCATGCGCAGGTGAAGCTCAACGGTCTCGTCAAATCCGGCATGGGCCATCTGTTTGGCCAGGGCCACGGCTTCCTCAGGGGGATAGGCCTTTGTCCTATCCTGCAGTTTTACCGCCTCTTGATATTTCTTGCCTCGCATGCTACTCAACCCTGATTCCCATACTCCGGGCAGCGCCCAAGATTATGCGCTCGGCCCCGGCGATATCAACCGCATTTAGGTCCTTGGCCTTAAGCTCAGCTATCTCACGGAGTTTTTCCCGGGATAATACCACTGCCGGGTCATGGCCCGGGGCACTGGCCCCCTTTTCCAGGCCCAGTGCCTTCTTTAGCAGGTCGGCGGCCGGTGGTGTCTTGGTAACAAAGGTAAAAGACCTGTCTTCATAAACGGTTATCTCAACCGGTATAATAGAACCCGCCTGCCCGGCGGTGCGCTCGTTGTAGTCCTTGCAAAAGGCCATAATATTGACCCCGTGCTGGCCCAAGGCCGGGCCCACCGGTGGTGCCGGGTTGGCCTGTCCGGCCACAATCTGTAGTTTAATAATTGCCTTTACCTTCTTGGCCACCTATCCCTCCCGAAAACCATTTAGAGCTTCTCCACCTGTAGAAAGTCCAGCTCAACCGGCGTTTCCCGCCCAAAAAGAGACAGCAGCACCTTGATCTTCCCCTTTTCAGCGTTTATCTCATCGACCGTGCCGATAAAATCAATAAAGGGCCCGTCAACCACCCGGACACTCTGTCCCTGACGAAAGCCAACCCTAACCTTGGGTGCTTTGGTCTCCATCTGCTTTAGAATCCGGCCGGCCTCCTCCTCATGCAGCGGCGTCGGCCGGCCGCCACTGCCGACAAAACCGGTAACACCCGGTGTATTGCGCACCACGTTCCAACTCTGGTCATTGATGGTCATCTCAACGAGGACATAGCCCGGCAGTATCTTCTTTTTGACGGTACGCCGCTGCCCGTTCCTAACCTCAATCTCGTCCTCGGTGGGCACCACTACTTGAGCGACATCACTCTCGGCGTCCATTGACTTGATGCGCTCAAGCAGATTCTTCCTTACCCTGTCTTCATGCCCCGAGTAGGTGTGGATTACAAACCATTTTTTTTGATTCCCGGCCACAGGTAACCTCTCTTAAGGTACAGGGTCAAATTGCCCAGGAAGGAGCCGTGGGCGGCTATTCAGGAATAAAAATCTCATCGACAAAGAAGGTAAAACCATAATCAATAACTCCCAGAATTATGCCTACGGTGACGGCCACAATCAGCACCAGCAATGTTAAATAGGCAGCTTCCCGCCTGGTTGGCCAGACTACCTTCTTTAGTTCGGCGATAGTCTCACCAATGAAGCTAAATCTGGAAGCGCTTTTTTTAGTAGCCTGTTTCATGGAGGAATTCTTTAGGCCCCTTAAGGGCTACTTCACCTCTCGGTGCAGCCTACGAGCCCGGCAACGGGGACAATACTTCATTAGTTCCAACCGCTGGGGGTCATTTCTTCTGTTCTTGGTAGTAGTATATGTTCTCTCTTTGCATTCAGTGCAGGCAAGATGAATTATGACCCTGGCTTCAGTCTTCTTGGCCATACTACTCTATAATGCGACTAAAGGCCCCGGCGCCTACTGTCCTACCCCCTTCCCGGATGGCAAAACGCAAACCCTTCTCTAGGGCCACCGGGTAGATGAGTTTAATGGTCATCTTAACATTGTCCCCGGGCATGACCATCTCCACCCCTTCGGGCAGCTCAATGGTGCCGGTAATGTCGGTAGTCCTGATGTAGAATTGGGGCTTATAGCCGTTGAAGAAGGGCGTATGCCTACCCCCCTCCTCCTTGGTCAGAACATACACTTCGGCCTCGGCATGGGTATGTGGCTTAATAGTGCCCGGTTTGGCCAGTACCTGGCCTCTTTCCACCTCGTCTCGCTCAACACCCCTAAGCAAGACACCAACAGCATCACCGGGCTCGGCATCATCTAGAGTCTTATGGAACATCTCCAGGCTGGTAGCTATTACCTTGCGGGGCTCATGATGCAGACCCACAATCTCAACCTCGTCACCGGGCAGGATGACGCCCCTTTCCACCCGGCCGGTGGGCACAGTACCCCGCCCCTTGATGCTGAAGACATCCTCCACCGGCATCAGGAAGGGCTTGTCCTTGGGCCTTACCGGGATCGGAATATAACTGTCAACGGCATCCATCAGCTGCCAGATGGGGCCGCACCACTGACACTCCCTCTTACCACAGGCACACTCCAGGGCTTTAAGGGCACTCACCCTGACCACCGGTATCTCATCACCGGGGAAGTTATACTTACTCAGCAGTTCCCTGACCTCTACCTCCACCAGCTCAAGCAGTTCTTCATCTTCCATCATATCCACTTTATTGATAGCCACCACTATAGACGGCACCTCCACCTGGCGGGCCAGCAGGACGTGCTCCCTGGTCTGGGGCATGGGTCCATCAGGGGCACTCACCACCAGGATAGCACCATCCATCTGAGCGGCCCCGGTTATCATGTTCTTGATAAAGTCGGCGTGTCCCGGGCAGTCAATATGGGCGTAGTGCCTCTTTTCTGTTTCGTATTCAATGTGGGCAATAGCAATTGTCAGCCCCCTTGCCTTCTCCTCAGGGGCATTATCGATGCTATCAAAGGAGCGAAATTCAGTAACTCCGGTGCCAGCTAAAACCTTGGTTATGGCTGAGGTCAACATTGTCTTGCCATGGTCAACATGACCGATGGTACCAACATTACAGTGTGGTTTGGTGCGCACAAATTTCTTTTTGGCCATTTTACCCCCTTTATTCTGGAGCCCACAACCAGACTCGAACTGGTGACCCCGTTCTTACCAAGAACGTGCTCTACCTGCTGAGCTATGTGGGCAGCTTCCCTAATTATAGATGCTTGACGTTGAGATGTCTAGTCCAAAGCCCTTTATTTAAAAAACTTGTGGAGGGGGCAGGATTCGAACCTGCGTAGCCCTTCCAGGCGGCAGATTTACAGTCTGCTCCGATTAACCACTCCGGCACCCCTCCCCAGGGAAAAGCCATAAAAACTAGCGGCCTAAGCCCGAGAGGGGATTCGAACCCGCTAACCTACCGATTACAAGTCGGTTGCTCTACCGTTGAGCTACCCGGGCAGTATTATTACAGATTTAAAGCTGAACGTCAACCAATCTGAATATTATAGGAAGGAAAGCTACTAAAAGTCAAGCCTGGCATCACCACCATATGTCAACCCGGTGAAAGGCCTCGGCCAGCTCAAATTCCTCCTTCTTGGCCGTCTCTTGGGCCCACTGCCTGAGCTTCTCTTTTAGCTGTGAGGTAAAGTCGGCCACCTGGCTCTGGTGGCAGAGCAGGGCGGCTAGCTTCAAATCGAAGGTATCGGTGATATTGACCCAGTAGTTCGGGTTATCGGTGTTAAAAAGCAATAGCTCATTAACCTTGTGCGGTTCAAGGCCTTCTTTAAGCAGGTCCGGGTAGGCCAGGTGGTCCCGCGCGTAGGGGAAAATAGCATCCAGAACAACCTGACCACAGATTCGGTGGTCGTGATGCCACCAGAAGTAGCGGTGGTAGGGGTCAACGGTTATTACCGTCTGTGGTCGGTAGCTTCTGATTAGGCGGACAATCTGTTTTCTAAACAAAGGGGTATATTCCAGGGCCTGGTCAGGGTAGCCCAGGAAAATAACCTCCCTGACCCCCAAAACCCCGGCCGCCGCCCGCTGCTCCTGCTCCCGTATCCTGGCCAGGGCCTCCGGTTGCAGCTGTCGGTCACTGGTGCCCTTATCACCGTTGGTGCAGACCACATAGATTACCTCTTTACCTTCAGCCACCAGGCAGGCCACGGTGCCGGCGGCACCAAATTCAGCGTCATCAGGATGGGGTGTAACCAACATCACCTGGGCCGGCTCTACCATTCTTTAATCTCCTCAACTAACACTAGCATGGTCACCGACTACGGCCCCATATTCCTTAATTATAGCTTTGGCGATACTCGTCCAGTCAAACTGTCGCACCGAGTCCCTGATAGCACGGGCAGACATGGTGCCGGGCACCCTTCGGCCAAGGAGCCGGTCTATCATTTGGGCCAGTCGTCGGGGGGTATTGTCGGCCACCAGGTATCCCGTCTCCCCCTGGCGGATGATATCGCCAGCGGCACCTACTCTGGTGGCCACCACCGGTGTCCCGCAGGCCAGCGACTCCAGGGCTACCAGGCCGAAGGTCTCATAATAGGAAGGGACGACACAGACATCGGCGGCGCTGTAGAAAAGGGGTAACCTTGGCTGGGGCACCGAGCCCAGGAAGGAAACCGAGTCCTCAATAGCCAGCTCCCGGGCCAGAAGCCTCAGCTTCTTCAGTTCACCGCGGCTGTGCTCATCGCCACCGATTACTAACAGTTTTAGCCCGGGCCGCCTTCCCAAGATAGCCATGGCCTTAAGCAACCTGTCGATGCCCTTAAGCGGCTCAATTCGGCCGACAAAGAGAACAACCCTATCACCATCAAGGCCTAGCTCCTCTCGGGCACCCTGTTTGTTAATGTTGCCGAATAATCCCAGATTGACACCGCAGGGGATGACGCTTATAGTTTCAGCCGGGGCCCGATAGTAATAAATCAGGTCTTGCTTCTCCCCCTCGGTGGCGGCAATGATACGGTGACAATCTCTGGCCAGCTGCCTCTCTGTTTCCAGGCGGGTCTCGGTCTCGGCCAGGCCGAGACCGAGCCTATTTTTGACCGCCCCCAGAGTATGAAACATAGCAATATCGGGCACCTGCCATAATTCCCCCAGCCAGCGGCCAACCTGGCCGGAAAGCCAGTAGTGACTATGAATCAGATCATACTGGAGCTGGTGACTCCTTCTGAAGTCCTCAAGATTACCGGTAAAATCGGCCAGATGGCGGTACTGAACCAGCTTGCCCATGTCCTCAACCCTACCCGCCTTGATGTGGATGAGGCGGGCATTGGGCCCCAGTTGGTAAATCTGCCCGTCCCTGGGGTTATGGGCCCGAGTATAGACATCCACGCTATGACCTCTCTCACCCAGGGCGCGGGCCAGCTCGCGGATATAGACATTCATGCCGCCGCTATCCCGGCCCCCCAGCTGGCCCATGGGGCAACTGTGGACACTGAGCATGGCTATCCTCAGCCTCGAGTGCGACATCTACGGCCAGTCTCCCAAATCTATAGTGTTCATTGCCCTACTTTATGGTTATTTTACAGTGATAAAGGGGGATTTTTCGGCCCCCCAGGTAGTATTTGTAAACCTCGCCCCCCCTCAAGAAGTCAAACTTGCTCTTATTCTGCTCAATGCTGTCCTTAATGCACAGAACCTTGGCAAGCAGGCCGACGCTAAAGTGGCCGTACTCAGGGTCATAGCCGCTGTTATATAGATATCGGTTATTATTATAGTCAATATAGGTGACGGCGGCTACGGGCACTGAATTTAACTCAAGGAAGCCGAGCCTCAGTAGCCCGGCCTGGGCCATGGCCTGAGCCAATAGTTTAAAAAAAGACCTCATCGGGGCATTCATAAATCTGGCCTTGTCCCGCCGGCTCTGCCGAAACAGCCTGATGAAGATATCCAGTTTGGCCAGTATATCCTGGCTATCCTGGTAAACACAGAAGCTAACCGTCCCGACCTCCTCAAGTCTTCTCAGCTTGCGCCTCACCTCGTGTCGCTGTTTGCTGGTCAAAACAGCCAGGTATTCCTGCCAGGTCTGGGGCAAGTCAAGTTCCAGGGAGACGTCCTTCAGTCGGCAAGACACCGGGTAGTGCCGCTCCCTGGCCAGGCCCGCAAGACTGCCCAAAACCGTGGAATCGGGTCTTAGCACCGCCAAATCAAGGCGGGCAATACCCCTACCCTTCATTTCATCAAGCAAAACATTGAAGAATTCGGCCTCTTTACCCGGGCGGATGACGAAGTCCAGGTAGTCACAAACCTTGGCATCACCGATAAAGGAGGCCCTATCATCTACTATCTTGAGTGGGGCAACGCCAATAACAGTGCCATTCTGCCTTGCTACACCCAGGAAGAGACGGGCTCCGGAGCCAAAGACGGACCACCAGGATTTAAGCCAGGGCGGCAAAACAAAGATAGGCTCCCACTTCAGTTGATGAGACAGCTCTGCCCAGGAAGAGACGAGGCCCTCAAGGCTATCAAGAGAGAAAGAATAACCCATAAAACGGCAATAGCATAGCATTTTGCCGCTACACAATCAACTCACCGTAGGTTTAGCTACCTGAGGGGCTTGAGCTCTTAATAAGCTCCAAGAGTAAGGAGAGCATCAGCCGTAGTGAGTCTTCGCTGAGGCGGGAAGAGGTATCTTTATCGGTGTGAATAACCGAAAAAGGCTGGGGCAGGGCTGGCTTTCGGCCGATTAACAGCCTGGGAATGCTTATGGCAGCTAGTTGTTTCTTTAGCATTGGAACCTGGCCGGCGGGCAGCAGTGACAGAGTGATACTGTTGTTTACACCCTTTACCCGGAAGGGCAGGTGGTCGCTGGTAAGCAGGGGCCAGGGTATGTCAACAGGCTGGAAGGGAATGTCCCGTCTGATGGCCGCCTTCTCCACTTCTTTAACGGCGGCCAGTTTTGCCTGGCCAGCCCTGACCGGCCAGATACCCAGACAGTCTCCCAGGCCGCAGAATTCCAGGTTGTAGACGGCGGCTATATTTTTCAGGTTATTTTTCCAAACATAGTAGAAGGAGCCCAGGAGACCCAGGCGAGGCACCCGGCTTGATGCCTCCTCCCGGTCAAAGAATACCAGCCTGATAGGAGGCTGAAGATGCCTTAGTTTCTGGCACAGGCCCAAGAGGACGGCAACCCCTGAGGCGTTATCGTTAGCCCCCGGGCTACCCTTGGCGGCATCGTAGTGGGCCGAAAAGAGCAGCTTTTTGGCCCCTGAGTTAGGCGAGAAGTCAACAATGATATTCCTGATTCTGGGCCAGCGGCGCTCCTGGACAACGGGCTCTATGCCCAGCACTCTAAGTGCCGCCAGTACCTGCTGCCCCCGGGCCCGGTTGTCCCTGTTTTCCAGGTTCCTGACATGCTCCATCAAGTACACTTTAGCCCCCGGTTGTCAGGTGAAATTCCAAAAATAGGCTGTGGTTTGATAAACCGCACCGTGTAATTCCAGATGCCTCCCAGGGCCTTATCTAAAATAAAGCCGGCCCCTCCGGCCATCTTGATGGTAGTAGATTTAAGGAAATAGTCAATGTCGGCTAGTACCTCGGAAATGGCCAGAACCCCTCCCGGTTTTAAAACCCTCTTTACTTCTTTTAAGGCCTTTTGTCTATCAGGAATCTCCTGAAGGACACTGACCATACAGACCAGGTCAAGGGAACCATCGGCAAAGGGGAGCTCATCAGCACTACTGTTGATAAGCTCAATGTTTTTAATGTCCCTATTTTCGGGTCGGGAAAGCTTCTCCTGTAATTGTTTTAGCATGTCCGGCTGAATATCCAGTGCGTATACCCATCCCTTGTCACCAACAGCCCGGGCCAAGAATGTAGTGAAGGTGCCACTGCCACAACCCAGGTCCAGGACCTTCATCCCCTCTTTCAGGCCGCTTCTTTCTATGATTTTCTGGGGGGGCTGTAATCTCCTCCTGAAATCACTATCTAGAATGGGTCCCGTAACAGCAGCCACGGGACGGGCGTAGTTAAAGTACTTTACCAAGATTCTGGGTAAAACTTGAGAAAAAACAAATAGCCCTATAATTACCCATAGAAAGATAGTTAGCATAGGTGCATATTAGCATCAAGTGTGATGGCGAGCAACAAGCTATTGACTATCTCTTTTTGTGATGTTATCATCCCGTTAGCGATTGGCCTGATACCAGTCGATTACTCTATAAAGGAGGTAAGTAATCATGGAAGGGGTAGAGAGCCTGGTTAAGACAACCCTCGGCGAAATTGAAAAGGTGCTCAGCAGCAAAACAGTGGTCGGTGAGCCGATTACTGTTGAGGGTGCCACCCTAATCCCATTGATAAGCATAGGCTTTGGTTTTGGTGCTGGCAGTGGCACTGGCCCGGTACCAGCCGGTGGAGGTAAGGGTAAGCTCGGCGAGGGCACCGGTGGTGGCAGCGGCGGCGGCGGAGGGGTGAAGCCTGTGGCCGTGGTCATTGTCACCAAGGAGGGCGTCCGCATAGAGTCCATCAAGGGTAGTTTTGCCGCTGCCATTGAAAAGATGGCGGAAACCTTCCCCAAAATGATGGAAACATTCATGGAGAAGCGGGGGGAGAAGAAGGAAGGTTAGTTAGTTGTGGCTCATTGTTACCCTGGCTAGCCTAGTCACCTTCATCGTCCTTGTTCTCTGCGTGTCCCTGGACGCCGTCTTCCATATTGATATCTATGGAAGGCCAAAGTTCGGTATGAGGCTGGAATGGCTCTTCGGCCTGGTCAGTAAGGAAATAAGAGCTAAAAAGAAGAAAGCCAAAGTCAAAAAGGCAGAGATTAAAGGCAAGCCAAGGCGTCGTAAGAGGCGGGATGCTGTTAGGGGCACCCTGGTCATCCTGCGGACCAAAGGCCTGTTAAGACAGCTCAAGGTTCTGATAAAGGGCATTCTCAGTCGTCTTGAGATCAGGGATTTGACATTGGATTTCAGGGTGGGGCTTGATGACCCGGCTGATACCGGCTTGCTCTTCGCTGTCATCAACCCGGCTAGCCTTTTTCTCGGTTCCTCTTTGCCTTATTATATAAACTTGCGGCCCTCCTTTGAGGGAGAGGCTGTCATTGAAGGCTATGGCTATGGGGCGGTAAGACTACGCCCCGTCCGCCTTATTGTTCCCTTGCTGAGATTTGTCCTGTCGCTGGCGGCAGTAAGGGCTGCCAAGAAGATGGTTCTGACTAAATGGAAGGGAAAGAGATAGTTGTTGGGCCTCCGCTTACCGTTGCCGGGGTAACCCTGATTCCGGTTACCAAGGTTTCGCTGGGCTGTCAGCGGGCTAGCGGTGGCCTTTACTTTTTTGGGGCCAAGCAGCCGGTGGCTGTGGTAGTGGTTTCCCGGTCAGATAAGAGGGCTTTTAGGATAAGCGGGGAAGAATTCTCTCTAGAGCAGCTAATTAAAGAAGCCCCCGGTATTAAAGAAATACTGGGGGAACTTACACCCGGCTAAGCGGATAAAAAGCCTCCGTCGACAGGTATTAAGGCTCCATGAACATAGCTGGACAGGTCACTGGCTAGAACCAGAGCGATACGGGCCACTTCATCCGGTTGGCCACCCCTGCCCAGGGGCAATCTTCTCTGGAAGTCTAAACCCGTTTTAAGAAGACCGATTTTAAACCTGGTAATTTCTTTGGCCACCCCCTTTGTTCCCGGGGTTATTATACCACTGTGCAGTGCCTGATGAAATGTGTCTCGTTAGCAGGATTGGCGCAGTTTGGTATTCTTATTGTGAGGAGGGGCTTAATTGAGATATCATCAGGCCTGCTTGAAAACAGCCGCCGAAAACTATATAGTTGGTAGCGGGAGGCACAGCCTTTAAGAGGCGTGGTGACTATGGCACAGGCAGATTGGTTAATGATGCTGGGCGGCTTATTCCTGGTCATTGGTATTGCCCTGCTCATCGGCGGCCGGAGTGAGGAGAAGGGATACTATAATGCCGTTTCCCGGCGAACTGATGTCCGGGAGTTTATGGTCCATGAGCCGGAGCGCCCGGAACCCGGGGCACTAAAGGTAGGTGGCTGGATAGCCCTGGCGGTGGGCCTGGCGATGCTGGTTATTGGTGGTGCCTTCTGGCTCTGGGGCTAGGTGGTTGGCGGGCCAGTATCACTGCTTGACTTTTTGCCCTTTGGCGTTCCTTCAGTATCCAGCTCAGCGGGTGAAATCATGCCGCTGGATATGACCATCTGCATCGCTTCATCAACTGGTATGTCGGTTCGGATAACCATGTCCTCGCTGACTATCTCAAAGTAGCCCGATGTGGGCACCGGTGCCGTCGGGATATATATAGTGAGCAGCTTTTTCCCCGATTTATCTTTTATTTCATTGGTGATAAAGGCTATTGTTTTCATACCCTGCCTGGGGAATTCCACCAGCACCACCTCCCTGAAGGCAGCCTTGTCTAGCCCGGTTCCGGAGAGCCCGGCTATGACAAGTTTGGAGCCGCTATAGAGTTGTCGCAGCACCGGTACCCGGGCCAATATTGACTCGCCGAAGTTAATTAGTCTGCGGCCGACGATATTATTGGCCAGGACTCCGCCCACGTATATCAGGACCAGGGAAATTATAAAGCCCAGGCCGATAAATTCCTGGCCGAAGACGGCCTTGATTACGGGTTGCAGGAGGCTGTCAATGGTGGTAAAAAACCAGGTCAGAATCAGGATGACAATGCCTATAGGCACCGCCACCAGAAGACCGGCCAGGAAATTTTTCCTCAGGTTTTTTAGCAGCCAGTGCCGGGATGACTTACCTTCTTTCTTCATTATTCTCCTTACCTCTCTTATCTAAACCGTCCGTCTTGGCCGGTACTGGATGGCCTCGGCTATGTGACTTGCCTTAATTATATCACCATTCTCCAAGTCAGCGATGGTGCGGGCCAGCTTGAGCACCCGGTGAAAGGCGCGGGCGGAGAGATAGAGCTGCTTCATAGCCGCCTTAAGCAGGCCCTGAGCCTGCTCTTCCACCCGGCAGAACTCCCTTACCTCGGTGGCCGTCATCTCAGCGTTACAGACCAGTCTGGTGCCGCTAAAGCGCCGGCGCTGCAATCGGCGGACGGCCTCCACCCGGCCCTGGACCCTTTCTGAGGCTTCACCTAGGCGGTCGTCAGTAAGCTTCTCGTAGTCAATATGGGGAACCTCAACAAATATGTCAACCCGGTCAAGGAAGGGCCCACTGATGCGCCTCTGGTAGCGGGCCACCAGGCCCGGTGGGCAGGTGCACTGTCGGAAGGGGTCGCCGTGGTAGCCGCAGGGACAGGGGTTCATGGCGCCCACCAGCATGAAGTTGGCCGGGAAAGTAACCGAGCCTTGAGCCCGGCTGATGGTGACCAGCTTATCTTCCAGAGGCTGGCGCAGTACCTCAAGTAGTGAATGGCCAAACTCAGGCAGCTCATCAAGGAATAGGACCCCCCGGTGGCTCAGGCTTATCTCACCGGGCCGGGGCCAGTGGCCACCACCGACCAGACCGGCTGAGGAAATGGTGTAGTGGGGGGTACGGAAGGGCCGCTGTCTGATAAGTGACCTGTTGGGCGGCAGCAGGCCGCTGACACTGTAGATTTTGGTAACCTCCAAGGCCTCGTCATTGCTCATCGGCGGCAGAATGGCAATAAGCGAGCGGGCCAGTATTGTTTTACCACTCCCGGGAGGGCCGTACATGATTACATTGTGTCCACCGGCGGTGGCTACCTCTAAGGCCCGCTTGACATGCTCCTGCCCCTTGATATAAGCCAGGTCAATACTTGGGCTATCTGGGGGAGCCTCCGGCTCACTTTCATCCGGCTGGTACTCAGGGGGTGATATTTCCCCCTTGAGAAAGCTAACTAGCTGGACCAGCGAGGTGATGGGGATGATGCCGGCCCCTTCTATCAGGGAGGCCTCTCTGGCGTCGCTTGAGGGCAGGATAATCTGGGAAAATCCCTGCTGGTGAGCCAGGGCACCCATAGGCAGGATGCCGTTGGTGTGGCGCAGGCTGCCGTCTAGGGATAGCTCACCGAGAAAAACGGCCTGGGAGACATCGGCCGATAATTGCTCTGAGCTTAAAAGGATGGCCACGGCAATGGGCAGGTCATATACCGGTCCCGCTTTCTTGATGTCGGCCGGGGCCAGGTTAACTATGATGCGCCTCATCGGGAAGGTGAAGCCAGAGTTCCTAATGGCGGCGCGAACCCTCTCTCTAGCCTCCTGAACAGCGGTATCGGGCAGCCCGACGATGGTGAAAGAGGGCAGGCCGGGGGAGATATCCACCTCGACGGCAACAATAATGCCCTCCAGTCCGATGACGGCGCAGCTTGTTACCTTGGCTAGCATGGTCCTCTGGCCACTATGTTACCGTTAAGCCTGCCAAGTGTCAACGGCGATGGGCAGCAATCTCTGGCTACAGTGGACCCAAGATAGTAATTTAGATTATTTATTGACCTCACCCCCTCTCTCTTGCCAACACTTCCCCTTCCCTTATTAAGGGAAGGGGGTCAGGGGGATAGGTTGCCAGAAAATCTCTGTCCGGGTATTGCATCTTTACTTTAATTATGGTATACTCACACTAGACGAAGAAGATTTTTGATTGGAGTGGGGTTTAGACCCACTTTTTTGTTGTAGAGGAGAGAAACATAGCTGGAGGTCTAGGTCGGGATGAAGAGTGATTTTCTACTGGCTATCACCCAGCTCTCGGCGGAGAAGAATCTGTCTAAAGAGGTGGTCCTTGGTGCCGTAGAGGCGGCCCTGGTATCGGCCTACCGCAAGGATAATTTTGCCGCCAGCCAGAACATTGCTGTTAAGATTGACCCAAGTACCGGCAAGGTTACGGTGTGGGCTGAGAAAACAGTGGTGGAAGAGCCTACAGACAGGCGCCTTGAGATTTCACCGGATGAGGCGTGCCAGTTCCAGCCAGAGGCCCAGCTTGGTGATGTTATCATGGTGGAGGCTACCCCGCATAATGCCGGGCGCATTGCTGCCCAGACGGCCAAGCAGGTTATTCTGCAACGGCTTCATGAAGCCGAGCACAGCGCCATCTTTGAGGAATACGCCGGTAAAGAGGGTGATATTGTTAGCGGCGTGGTCGAGCGTATTGAGCCCAGACAGGTACTTGTTGATTTGGGCCGGACCGAGGCAGTGATGCCGGTCGCTGAGCAGGTGCCCACTGAGAGGTACCGAAGCGGTCAGAGGCTCAAGGTCTTCTTCTTAGAGGTGGCCCGGACGACCAGGGGGCCCCTGCTGCTGGTATCACGTTCCCACCCCAATCTGCTGCGCCGGCTGTTTGAGCTGGAGATCCCCGAGGTCTATAACGGGATTGTTGAGATAAAGTCGGTGGCCAGGGAGGCTGGCTTTCGCAGTAAGGTGGCCGTCGCCGCCCGCCAGGCGGGCATTGACCCGGTTGGCTGCTGCGTTGGTCTGCGCGGCATCAGAATACAGAATATTGTCAGTGAGTTAAATGGTGAGAAGATTGATGTTGTTGCCTGGAGTCCGGACCCGGCTACCTTTATTGCTAGTGCCCTTAGCCCGGCCCAGGTGGTGAGTGTTAGGCTGGATGAGGCTGAGCAAACAGCCACCGTGATTATCCCGGACAAGCAGCTTTCTCTGGCCATTGGCAGGGAGGGGCAGAATGTCAGGCTGGCGGTTAAGCTGACCGGGTGGCGGATTGATATAAGGAGTGCCTCAGAGGCTGAAGCCGAAGGGGCCGAGGCTGGTGGACTTCCCGCTGCGGAGGCTGCGGAACCCCCTGAAGAAGCCGCGGAAGTAACAGAGCCAGCTTTGGCCGGGGCAGGAGAAGCGGTGCCACCGCCCGCCCTTGAAGCCCCGGTCACCCCTGAGGCGGTATCGCCAGAGAAGCTAAAGATCCGTTTTGCTGAAGATGTCCTGCCATCGGCACCGGCCAAGGCTGAGGTCAAACCAAGGAAGAGGAAAAAGAAGGCCACACCGGGCAAAGACAGTGCCCAGGACGGCATCAGGCTGAAAAAGAAGCGCCGGGGGACAGAAATCCACCCAGATGAAGAAGACTACTTATAGGCATATACCACAGCGCACCTGTATCGCCTGCCGTCAGGTAAAGGCCAAGCGACAGCTGGTAAGGCTGGTCCGTGTTGCCGATGGCAGTGTTGTCGTTGATACCAGCGGCCGGGCGGCCGGGCGTGGTGCCTATCTGTGCCGCTTAGGTAGCTGCTGGCAGCAGGGCCTCAAGGAGGGTTGTCTGGAGAGGGCCCTGCGGACAAGTCTCAGCCAGGAAAGCCGAGAAAAGCTTAGTCAGTATGGAG
>JAUXAE010000016.1 GCA_030620035.1 Dehalococcoidales bacterium | reverse complement strand
GATGTCTATGTCCCCGGCGGTTAAACCGGCAAACAGTGGGATGGTGGAACCAGGAATGTACTCTATCTCGTAACCATAGCCGTGCTCCAGAATAAAACCGGCAACCTGGTTATGAAAAAGGGCACTGTCCCATAAAAGGTCGGCAAAGATAAGGGTTCCCTTCGGCTCTTCATCCCCATTGCCATTTGTATCGCCGTTACCATCGTCGGAGGGACAACCTATCAACGTCAGAGCGAGTAAAAGGCAAAAGATAACCATTAAGAATCTACTGGCCAGTTTCCGCTTTCTAAACAAAATAACACCTCCTTGTAATATTTTTACTTGATAATACCGCCTTACCTAAACATTTGGGGCTTAAACAGTGGCTAACTTGAGGCCATGGCAATAAAAGAGGAGACGGTAAGCGATTGGGGGAGATATGGCTATAACCGTCAGGTAAATCTATCGCTAATCATAAGCTAATCTCTCAACCCGAAAAACCTCCAAAGCCAAATTCAACCCCGACAAAATCACTGCTATAGTAACCCTCACGGCCACCTATGTCAACCGCTGAGGTAGGGTCTTTATGGCAGTTATAGGCCATCAAAGTCCGCTGATGCTGGTTAATGCGGGATAGACCCTGCTCAGCACGGCTCTGTGATAAGAATGGGTGTTTTGTATAGGAGGGGCCGTGTGGTGCCTCAATTACATAGGCCGTTTTTTGTTCTGTACGAATCCAACCCGGCTACCAATTAGAGGCTTGTTTTATGTGGCTTAGTAGCTAAGAGATTTAGATTTTCTTGCCCATACTCCACCGAAACTTGCTGGCTTGAAATTTAGCTTGCGCATATCCATTTTATACAACTCTGCACGGTAGAAGAATTGAAATTGAAAACTTAATGTCTGATAGAAGAATCGAGCTAGCCAGTATTGAGACGGTATCTCTTTACGTTAATGACCTACATGAACTGCTTAACAAGAGTTCTCTTGCTGAAAGAAGGGCTTTTGTCCGAAGCTTCGTTAAAGAGATAATTGTAACTGGAAACGAAGTACTACTAAACTATACTATATCTTTGCCGCCGCAAGGATTAACGGAGGAAAAGGCAGGAGTTCTGCCTATTGTACACTATGGTGGGCGGTACTGGACTTGAACCAGTGACCTCTGCGATGTCAACGCAGCGCTCTAACCACTGAGCTAACCGCCCCTGCTATGATAACAATTCTACTAGCCGGCTGTTTTACAGTCAATACCGAGTTGTCGGCCATCAACCAGTGTCTAGGGCAAGCGCCAGCTGGCCCACTTGCCTTTGTCTATCTCCCCGTTATAGGCCGACTTAGGTGTCACCCCCCTGGCCACCGCCGCCGCCAAGACCGCCTTGGTAATGTCACCAGCGATAAAGGGAATGGCTCCCATGCCTAGAAGCATAATAAAATTCACCGAGGCTCCGCTGACCGCATTGAGCCACAGCCCAAGCCAGATAAGCCCCGGGATATAAATCAGGGCAAAGTTGGCCAGGAGCATCAGTCCCAGCATGCTAAAAAAGCTCCGCGACCTGATATACCGATCGGTAAAGTAGCCCAGGAAAAGGGCGGCCAGGATAAAGCCGATGATATATCCCCCGATAGCCCCCAAGCCGCTGGACCATCCGGAAAACCAGGAAAGCCCGATAGCACCCAGGCCGACATAAATAGCCATGCTTATTCCTCCCCACCACCTCCCCAGCAGGACACCAGCCAGTAGCACGGCCAAGGTCTGCCCCGTGATGGGCACCGGACTCCAGGGCAGGGGCAACCTGACCTGGGCCAAAAGACCAGTAAGGCCGGCTACACCCAGGGCCAGCACCAACTTCCACGGGATACTAAGTTCATACCGCCAGCGAAAGATATCATACTTGGCCCGATTAATGGCGGCAACTACCTCCATACCTACCTCCGAATTCAGCTAATTAAGGCTAAACCCTTAAAAACCTATTCCCGGGCAACGCCCGGTTTCCGATTGCCGATGAGGTTAAACTCCATACTCCTACCGCAGTGAGGGCAGGTTATGCCAATGGCAATAAGTTGATTCATTACCCGCTCAACCAAAGCCGAAACCACCGAGTCAATGTTATCCAGACGCTGGTCCAGCATATTCAGGCGCTTATCTATCTTATCAATGCTGGGCGCTAGCTCCGACCCTTTTGGATGAGGCTTATTCTTCTCGGCCAAGGTCATCTCCTAAAAGCAGACTTAACGGACTAATTATAGGTAACACTAAAGGCCATGTCAAAGACAAAACACCTTAAGTCCTATTAAATTCCCAACTTTTAGGTATTGATTTAGCCGCTACAGAGGCGTATACTAATCACAAAGATATTGCCCAACGGAAAGGAGATACCCAATGCCTGAGGTAGAAATCGGACATGTATCCGACTTTTTTGCCCATCCCGTGGTCGCCGGCATTGAGCTAACCGGTACCCTAAGAGCGGGTGACACCATCCATATCAAGGGTCACACCACTGATATGGAGCTTACGGTTGACTCAATGGAGATTGACAATGCAGCTGTCACTACGGCCAAGGCGGGAGACGCCATCGGCATCAAGTTAGAGGAGCGGGTAAGAAGGGGAGATAAGGTCTACAAGGTTACCGAATAGTAAGACCCTGGCGAGCTAAGGGACAAAAATAACGGTTAAACCTGCCCAACAGCTCGTCCTAACTAGTCCCTATTAACTTTATAATCACTGCTAGGGGATACTAACCTATAACTAGCCAATGCTCTTGACCAGGTTGGCCATCTCAATGGCGTGAACCGCGGCCTCAAAGCCCCTGTTGCCCATCTTGGTACCCGCCCGCTCAATGGCCTGTTCCAGAGTGTCAGCCGTAATGACACCGTTAATCACCGGTAGCTCAGTCTTCAGGGCCACCTTAGCGATGCCCTTGGTTACCACCGTGGCCACATAGTCAAAGTGGGGTGTGCCGCCGCGGACCACGGCACCGAGGCAGATAACAGCGTCATACCTCTTGGTCTGGGCCAGCTTCAGGGCCACCACGGGCATCTCAAAGGCACCGGGTACCCAGGCAACATCTATATCCTTGTCATCTACCCCGTGGCGCAGCAAGGCATCCTTAGCCCCATCAAGCAACCTCTTGGTGATAAACTCGTTAAAACGCGAGATAACCAGCCCGAACTTAAGCCCCTGCCCCAGCAGCATACCCTCATAGTTCTTAGTCACTTTGGCCTCCTAATTTTTATTTTGGTCACTGGCGCCATCAGCTGTCTCTAAAATGTGGCCCAGTTTCTTCTGTTTTGTCTCCAGATAACGGCGATTATGCGGGTTGGGAGAGACAACGACCGGCACCGTGGCTACCACCCTGAGGCCGTAACCCTCCAGGCCGACCACCTTCTTAGGGTTATTGGTCAGCAGGCGTATCTTATGTAGGCCCAGGTCGGCCAGAATCTGGGCGCCGATACCGTAGTCCCTGAGGTCGGCATCAAAGCCCAGGGAAAGATTGGCCTCCACCGTATCCAGCCCTTCATCCTGAAGGGCATAGGCAGAAATCTTGTTATGGAAGCCGATGCCCCGCCCCTCCTGCCTCATATAGAGGAAGACACCTCGCCCCTCTTCAGCTATCGTCTTCATGGCCAGTGAAACCTGCTCACCACAATCACAGCGGAGACTGCCGAAGACATCACCGGTAAGGCACTCACTGTGCACCCGGACCAACACCGGCTTACCACCAGAGATATCACCCATCACCAGGGCCAGGTGCTCATCAGGGTCAATATCACTCCGGTAGGCAATGGCCTGAAACTCGCCGTACCTGGTGGGCAGCCTGGCCTCAGCGATGCGGTGGACCAGCTTTTCGGTGCGGCGGCGGTGGGCAATGAGGTCGGCGACAGTGACTATCTTAATGCCGGACCTCTGGGCCATAACGGCCAGTTGGGGCAGCCGGGCCATGGTACCATCCTCGTTCATAATCTCACAGATGACCCCGGCCGGGTAGAGACCGGCCAGCCGGGCCAGGTCAACTATGGCCTCGGTATGCCCGGCCCGCACCAGAACGCCACCTTCCCGGGCCCGCAGGGGGAACATATGCCCGGGGCGGGCCAAGTCCTCAGGCTTAGTCGCCGGGTCAACGACCGCCTTTATTGTCTCGGCCCGGTCGGCCGCCGAGATGCCGGTGCTTACCCGGTGCTTGGCCTCAACAGATACAGTGAAGGCGGTAGTATGCTTTGAGGTATTGTCCGAGACCATCAGGGGAACCCCAAGTTCATCCAGCCGCCGGCCGATAACAGGCAGACAGATAAGCCCCCGGGCATGCTTGGCCATAAAGTTGATGGCCTCACCGGTAACCTTCTCAGCGGCCATGGCCAGGTCGCCCTCGTTCTCCCTGTCATCGTCATCAACGATGATAACAAAGCGGCCTGCCTTGATATCCTCTATGACCTCAGGTATAGTTGCCAGCCCCATGCTTAGTGCTCCTTGAGCAGGATATAGGATAGATTTAGCTTACCAGAAAGCCGTGCTCTTGTAAAAAATCAACCGTTATAGCTGAGTGACCTTTCTGGGTAAATTTTGCCACATACTTGGCGATAATATCGACCTCAAGATTAACCAGGTCACCCAGCCGCCGCCTGCCCAGGTTGGTATGCCTCCGGGTAAAATCAACCACCGAAGCCCTAAATAAGCCTTCGCCCCCAGCCGTTACCGTGAGACTGACGCCGTCAACGGCAATAAAGCCCTTTTCTACGATATAGGGCATCACCTGGGCCGGTGCCTCAAACTCTACTAGCATTGCCCCTTTATGCCGTCTAATTGAGATTATGCGGCCGGTGGCGTCAACGTGCCCCTGTACCAGATGGCCGCCCAAGCACCCGCCCAGAGCCAAAGGCGGCTCCAGATTCACCTCATCGCCGACGGCCAGCCGCCCCAGGTTAGTCCGCTCCAGTGTCTCGGGCATGACATCAACCGAAAATGAGCCGTCATCAAGGCTGGTTACCGTCAGGCAGGCGCCGTTAACATTAATGCTACCCCCGGGCTCCATTGCCTCAAGGACCCGTCTGGCCGAGATGACCAGACCATCGGGGTTAACTAAAGCAACCCGGCCCAATTCTTCTATAATACCGGTAAACACACCTACTCCTTGATAACATAGCCGGTTACCATTAGATTGTCACCCAGCCGGGTAAGGCTAACCCTCTCCAGTTTAATTGAATCGGCCACCCGAGCTGCCCCTTTACCGGCCACCGGTGTCTTGGCTTCCTGGCCGCCGATGATAATCGGGGCAATAAAACAAACCACCTTATCGACCAGACCCAGGTCAAATAATGAACCCAGCAGAATGCCGCCACCCTCCACCAAAACACTGGTAACATCACGGCTGGCCAGGTACTTTAACAGCCCTTCTAGGTCTACCAGACCACCGGCCGAGGGTAATTCCACCAGTTCGGCACCCCCCCGGGCCAGGGCCGCCTTCTCCTTGGCTTTGACCGACCTGCCCAGGGCTATCAGCGTCTTGCCCGGCTCATTGAATATACGGGCCGTCAGCGGCGTTCGCCCGACATCATCAACAATTACCCGCAAGGGCTGCCTTCTGGCCGTGCCCCCGCGACCGCCACAACTGCGGGCGGTAAGGTGAGGGTCGTCAACAAGGATAGTATTCACCCCAGCCATAATAGCGCCACAGGTATAGCGTAAATTATGGGCCAAGTGCCGTGCCTCTTGACTGCTAATCCACTTGGAATCACCACTTCGGGTGGCCAGCTTACCATCCAGACTCATGGCATACTTGGCGGTAACAAAGGGCCGGCGGCTAGTGATAAACTTGGTGTAGGCTTCATTGAGCTGTTTGGCCTCGGGTTCGTGCTCACCAAGATAAACCACAATGCCGGCCGCCTCCAGCTCGGCCTGGCCCCTTCCTGAGACCAGGGGGTTATCATCAAGGGCGGCTAAATGAACCTCCCTGATGCCGGCCTGGGCTATCGCCTTAGTACAGGGCGGCGTCCGGCCGTAATGAGGGCACGGCTCCAGAGTAATATAGATGACACCACCCCGGGCCCGCTCCCCAGCCTGCTTCAGGGCCACTATCTCAGCATGGTCGCCCCCGGGCGGCTGGGTATAGCCCTGACCCACGATAACATCACCCCTCACTACCACCGCCCCCACCGCCGGGTTGGGACTCACCTGCCCCAGGGCCAAGCTAGCCAGGGAGAGTGCCTGAGCCATATAGTCCATACCAGGGCCATTCTAGCACCCCATTTCAGCAAAGTGCAAACTGGCCGGTGTCAAATCAATATTGCCCAAAAAGATGTAACGCTATGTTTTAGGTCGGTCCACTACTTAATACTATAGACCACCTGAACGGTCAGCCGAATCTCCATCTCACCCGGGCTGATAGGTGTTGTCGGACCTGGGCCGGCCTCAGCGTCGGCATAATCACGGGTTACCGGAATATAGCCGCCACCCTCACTGATATAGGTCGGCTTACCCAGCCCCACCCCACCCAGCTCAGCCAGTTGCTCGGCTTTGGCCTCGGCATCAGCCATGGCCTTTTCCCTGGCTTCCTCATAGTAGGCCGACGGGTCATCAACGGTAAAGCTGATGCTGTTTATCCTGATATAGTCACCACCAGCCCTAACCACGGCATCAATAATAACCCCGGTATCATCCACATCCCTAATCTTGACCGTCACCATATTGGTCACCCGGTAACCAATGATTACTTCTTTGCCATTGTCCCACCTTCTTACCTGGTAGATGCTGTAGTGCTGGGTCTTGATATCCTTCTGGGCGATGCCATGCTCATCAAGCTCGGTCATTATGGCATCCATAGCCAGAGCGGCCTGCCTCTGTGCCTCAGCTATCGTAGTCGCCTGGGCCTCAACACCCAGGCTGAGGATGGCCACATCAAGGACTACTGTAACCGACCCCTCTCCGGTCACCCAGATACCGATATCCTGCTGGCTAAAGATTATGCCGCTGCCCCCGTTTTGAGCGTCGGGCACAATGTAGCCACTACAGCCGGCTACGCCAACAGCTATGACCACCAGAGCCAGACCAATCGCCAGTAACAGATTCCTTTTCATTTTGCCTCCCTCTAGCCAATCGTGGGCTATTTTACTTAAGTCACTATATATAACGCCCAAGTCTCTCTCTGGTTAGTATCGGCACTCCATTTCACCATAAAGAAACCGGTCTAAGCTGGCCGCCAGACTAGAAGGATAGTGGCATATAGGGTATAATTGGTGTCAGATTAAGATAGGGGTAATACCAGCTTGAAATCGCTGATAATTGAAATTCTGGTAATAGTACTGGCCGGGCTTGCCATCGTCACCCTGATTAATGTAACCCTCCAGTATTCTGTTGTTGATGGCTCCAGCATGGAGCCCAACCTACACGATAGGCAACGACTGCTGATTAACAAAATCGCCTACAACTCTAACCCGCCACAAAGGGGTGAAATCATCGTATTTCCGCCGCCCCATATCGCCAACCCGGACAAAGACTACATCAAGCGTGTTATCGGCCTACCCGGTGAGACTATAGAGATAAGAGATGGTATCATCTATGTTAACGGCTCACCACTGGACGAACCCTATATTGAAGAGCCGGCCAGTGGCAGCCTGGCCCCGCGGCTAATACCGGACAATGAATACTTTGTCCTCGGCGACAACCGCAACAACAGCACTGATTCACGCCAGGGCTGGACGGTGCCCTTGAGTGACATTGTGGGCAAGGCCTGGATATCCATCTGGCCACCACAGGTATGGGGGCTGGCGCCCAACTACTCATTTCCCCAGCAGCTAGGTGATACCCTAGGCCAGGTATATGTCTTTATTAGCGAAACTGACTAAGGCTGCTGGCCAGCTAAAAGGAGATATTATCAATAGATAATGTAGCCGAAATCTTTGAGAAATCAGGGGCCATACTTAGGGGGCATTTCCTGCTCACCTCTGGCCGACACTCCCCTGTCTACTGGGAGAAGTTCTGCGTTCTCAAGTACCCAAACTACACCCAGCAGCTCTGCAGTCTGATTGCCGGCCACTTTGCCCGACAGAAAGTCCAGCTGGTAGCCGGGCCGACTACCGGCGGCATCATCCTGGCCTATGAGGTGGCCCGACAGCTAGGCGTACCCGGCATCTTTGCCGAAAAGGAAGACGACTCCAGAACCTTCAGACGGGGCTTCAGCATCGCCCCCGGTGAGCGGGTCCTAATTGCGGATGACATCCTTACCACCGGCCAATCAATCAGAGAGGTTATGGCGGCCGTTAATAAGCAAGACGGTAAGGTAATCGGCATCGGCGTCCTGGTTGACCGCTCCGAGCAGAAAATGGATTTTGGTGTGCCCCTATTTTGCTGCCTCCGCTCGGTTACACCAACCTATGCCCCCGGGGACTGTCCCCTATGCGCCGCCGGCATCCCGCTGACCAGACCCGGCGGCCAGGATAAATAAATATTGCGGTAGGTCTACAATGAACACTGGACTACTAACTGCCATCATCCTGGCCACGGCCATTGTGGCCATCCTTCTAGCCTACTATATTATCAAATGGCGCTTTGAGAGGCTCTTCCACTGCTGGCAGGAGGCCCAGCTTAAGCTCTGGCAGGGGGAAAAGGAGCTGGCCCAGAAGCAGGCCATTGCCCAGAGCCGGGCGGTGCTGGGCGGCAAATTCACCGAGCAGTTGGCCCCTTACTTGCCTGATTTTAACTATGACCCCACCGAAGCCCGCTTTATCGGCAGCCCGGTAGACCTGATAGTCTTCCCGGGCCTATCAAGTGGCGACCCCAAAGAGATAGTCATCATGGAGATAAAGACGGGCAAGAACTGCCAGCTCACCCCTCAGGAGAGGAAGATTCGCCAGCTCATTGAGGACGGCATGGTAAGGTGGGAACTCATCCAGCAGCCGGGACCAGGAGAGGCCTGACCAAGGCTACCCCACCTTCTCCAGCCGGGCAAAGCTTAGGAGCAGCTTTCTTACCCCGGTCCACTTGAAGTCAACCACCACCTCGGCATCATCCCTCACCGGCTGGTAGCCGATGACCACACCGTCACCAAACTGGGCGTGGCGGACATGGTCGCCGGCCTTTAGCTCCGGGATGTTAACCACTGGCGCCGAGCTCTCATCCCAGGAATAGAGCCGGCTGGTTAACTGGCTCTCCTCCCCGGACCAAAGCTCACCACCACAGACCAGGTGCCGGGGTATATCCCCAAGGAAACGCGACGGCTCATTTAAGGTGCTGCCCCCCATCAGGCTGCGGCGGAAGGCCCGCACCAGATACAGCCTCTTCTGGGCCCTGGTGACACCGACATAGAAAAGCCGCCTTTCCTCCTCCATCTGGGCCGGGTCATCAAAGGACCTGAAGTGGGGCAGGAGGCCCTCCTCAACACCAACAATAAACACCACCGGGAACTCCAGCCCCTTGGCCTGGTGCAGGGTTATCAGGGTAACGGCATCAAGACTGCCATCAAGCCCGTCAATATCAGATACCAGGGCCATCCCTTCCAGGAAGGCGGCCAGCCCCTCCCGGGGTGGTAGATGACGGTACTCACCGGCCACGGTGCGCAGCTCAAGGATGTTCTCCCAGCGCTCCTCGCCGTCCTGTCCCTTTAGCAGGTAATCCTTGTAGCCTGACTTGGCTATCACCAGGTCAAAAAGGCTGGTCAGGTCTATTTCTTCACTGCGGCTAATAAACTGGGTCATTATGTCGCCAAAGCTGGCCAATGCCCCGAGGGCCCGGGGGTTAAGCGGCGGCTTGTCCTCTCCGGACTCGGCAACCAGCCTTAAAGCCTGATACAGAGATAGGCCCTTTAGCCCGGCCCAGCTAGATAGCCCGCTCAGGCTACGCTGGCCGATACCACGCTGGGGGACATTGATTACCCTGAGCAGGCTGACACTATCATCCGGGTTCTGGATAAGCCTGAGGTAGGCGATAATATCCTTCACCTCCCGCCGTTCATAGAAGCGGGTGCCGGCCACCAGCTTGTAGGATGTCCCGTAGCGGATAAAGGCCTCCTCAAGGGCCCGGGACTGGGCATTGGTGCGGTACATCACGGCACAGCCACCCAGCCTGACCCCAGTCTGCTCCGCCAGCCGCTCCACCTCACTGACCACAAACTGGGCCTCCTCCTGCTGACTGTAGGTCTCGACAAACGTAACCAATTCCCCGGACTCATTATCCGTCCACAGGTTTATCGGCTTGCGCTGCTGATTGGCCGAGATGATATAGGAGGCCGCCTCCAGAATCTTCTGCGTCGAGCGGTAGCTCTGCTCCAGGAAGACCACCTTGGCCTCGGGATAGTCCTTCTCAAAATTGAGGATATTACGCAGGTCGGCAAAGCGCCATGAGTAGATTGACTGGTCTGGGTCACCAACGACACATATATTGCGGTAGCCGCCGGCCAGTTGCTTTACCAGCTCATACTGAACCAGATTGGTATCCTGAAACTCATCCACCATAATATGCCGGTACCTTTGCTGATACCGGGCCAGCATTTCAGACTCCTTTTTAAATAACTGGACTGCCTTAAGCAGCAAATCGTCAAAGTCAAGGGCGCTACTCTGGCCAAGCAACTGCTGATAGCGCTCATAGACCCGGCCGACCACCTCCTCAAAAAAGCTACCGGCATGCTCAAGATAGCCCTGCGGGGCTAACATGCGGCTCTTGGCGGCGGAAATGGTTGAGGCTATGGCCGAGGCGGAATACTGTTTGGGGTCAAGACCTACCTCAGAAATTGCCCGCTTGACCAGCTCAAGCTGGTCTTCGTCATCATAGATGACAAAGCCGGGGTCAACACCAATAGCCTTACCCTCGCGGCGCAGGATGCGGGCACAGATGGCGTGAAAGGTACCGATAGTCAGGTCCTTAACCGAGCCGCTTACCAGCTGGTTGAGCCGCTCCTTCATCTCCCGGGCGGCCTTGTTGGTGAAGGTAACGGCCATAATATGGTGAGGACTGACGCCGCAGACCCTAATCAGATAGGCCACCCGGTGGGTGATGACCCGGGTCTTGCCGCTGCCCGGGCCGGCCAGAATAAGCACCGGGCCGCTTATCGCCTCTACCGCTTGCCTCTGGGCTGGATTAAGCTCAGCTAGAATGTCCGTCATGAGATACCTTATTATAGCATTTTACTACCGAGTTGGTCATTATTGACATATAGTGGGAAGGATTATAGAATATATGCAGATATGTGCATATTAACTTATAGTTTAGCTCAAGGGGGAAGCGATGCAGGACTTGATTAAGGCGATGAAGGCTCTCTCCGATGAGACCAGGCTCAGAATTCTCAAAGTTCTACTGGAGAAAGAATGCTGTGTCTGCGAGGTTATGCAGGCCCTGGATATATCTCAGTCACGGGCTTCTCGTAACCTTGGCATTCTGCAGGAGGCCGGTTTCTTGAAACCAAGACGGGACGGGGTATGGATAGTTTATTCTATAGACTGGCAGGCAACCAATCGCTACGCTACTTACCTCGCCAAGCTAGTTAGGGATTCCCCTGTCAGCAATGAGGTACTAGAAAAGGATAGGGAAAGACTAAAGCACGCCAAACAGATAGGTCCCGGGTGCAAGTAGTGTCGCTTTGATGTCGCCGGAAAATTCCTTAAAAACATGAGCAATACGAAACCAGCCACCGTAGTCGGCAGACTTCCAACATTAGACCGTTTCCTGACCCTCTGGATATTCCTGGCAATGGGTTTGGGGGTAGGCCTGGGGTATTTTGTTCCCAGTGTTGGTGAGTTTATTTCCTCTTTACAGGTAGGAAGCACCTCAATTCCCATAGCCGCGGGGCTGATTCTGATGATGTACCCGCCGCTGGCCAAGGTGAGATACGAGGAACTAGGCCGCGTATTTCGCAACTGGCGCGTGCTTGGGCTCTCGCTAGTGCAGAACTGGCTTATCGGCCCGGTGCTTATGTTCTTCCTGGCTATTGTTTTCCTGGGAGCCTACCCCGACTACATGGTAGGGCTGATTATGATAGGACTGGCTCGCTGCATTGCAATGGTCATCGTGTGGAATGAGCTGGCTAAGGGAGACAGCGAGTATGCCGCCGGTCTGGTAGCCTTTAATTCTATCTTCCAGATAGTTTTTTACTCAGTATATGCCTACATCTTCATAACGGTGATGCCGGGATGGTTCGGACTAGAGGGAGCGGCGGTGCATGTTACCATTGGCCAGATAGCGGCCAGCGTACTTATCTACCTGGGTATCCCCTTCTTCGGCGGTATGATTACACGCTTTACACTCATAAAGGCTAGGGGACATGAGTGGTATGAGAACAAATTCATCCCTAAGATAAGCCCCGTAACACTTGTCGCCCTTCTCTTTACCATCGTGGTAATGTTCTCCCTCAAGGGTGAAATCATCGTTGAGTTACCCCTGGATGTGGTTCGTATTGCCATTCCACTCCTTATCTACTTTGTGCTCATGTTTCTAGTATCGTTCTACATGGGAAGGAAGATCGGGGCTGATTACCCTAAGACGACGGCTATCGCCTTCACTGCGGCCAGCAACAATTTCGAGCTAGCTATTGCGGTGTCCGTGGCAGTGTTTGGTATTGGTTCGGGGCAGGCCTTTGCCGCTGTCATTGGGCCAATGGTTGAAGTGCCAGTGCTGATAAGCCTGGTTAATGTGGCTCTCTATTTTAAGCGAAGGTTTTTTAGAGAGGAATTACAGGCAGTAACAGCGCCGAACCCAAAAAGTAAAAGGTAGCCCTCTCTCCCCCTAGTTAAATCTGGTCTGTCTATTATAAAATTCTTCATATTTTTTTGATATAAAGTATTGCCATAACTTCTTTTAAGTGATATAATATAAAAAATAGAATAGGCTTATACCTTTAAGCTGGTCCTGTGAGGCTGGCAAGGGAAATAGATGATCAGCAAGGCCTCTTGCCAGCAAAAAATGGTGAGAGGTTATTTTTATGCTCCCAAAAATCATAATGACCCCCGAGGACATCAGGCGGACCCTGGCCCGCATGGCCCACGAGATTATTGAGCGCAACAAGTCCATTGAGAACCTGGTGCTGGTGGGCATGCGCACCCGGGGCGTACCCTTAGCCCGGCGGCTGGCGGCCACTATCGCCAGTTTTGAACAGGCCGAAATACCCGTCGGCGCCCTGGACTTCAGCCTCTATAGAGACGACCTGGCCCGGCTAGACCTACAGCCTATCGTCAAGAGCACCGATATCCCGGTCAATATTGACGGCCGAACAATTATCCTGGTTGACGATGTCCTCTACACCGGGCGCAGCACCCGGGCGGCCATGGACGCCCTCATTGACCTGGGAAGGCCCGAACAAATCCAGCTGGCCGTCCTTGTTGACCGCGGTCACCGGGAGCTACCGCTCCGGGCCGACTATGTAGGTAAGAACATGCCCAGTTCAAGACACGAGGATATTCAGGTTAAGCTTACAGAAACCGACGGCGTTGATGAGGTGGCCATCATTGCTCAGTCATCGCTTAAGGAGGGACAACAATGAGGCAGGTCCAGCAAAAAGATACCCTAACAGTAAAACCCGAGGCACCGCCATTACTATGGCGGCACCGCCATATCCTTGACCTTGATGACTTCACCCTTGAGGAAATAGAGCTTGTCCTTAGGACCAGTGACGCCATGAAGGAGGTGCTGTCGCGGGCCATCAAGAAGGTGCCCACCCTGAGGGGCAAGACCATAGCCAGCCTCTTCTATGAGCCCAGCACCCGCACCCGCTCTTCCTTTGAGCTGGCCGCCAAAAGCCTGAGCGCCGATGTCGTCAACTTGAGCGCCGGCGCCAGCAGTATCGTCAAGGGCGAATGCCTGGTAGATACCCTGAGCGCGCTGGAGGCACTGGGCGCCGATATTGTGATAATGCGCCACCCCATGTCGGGAGCCCCCTATATTGCTGCCAGGTATCTCAAAGCCAGCCTGGTCAACGCCGGTGATGGTTGGCACGCCCACCCCACCCAGGCACTGCTTGACCTATACACCATCCGTGAGCACAAAGGCAGCCTCAAGGGGCTGAAGATGACTATCATCGGCGACATCAAGCACAGCCGGGTGGCCCGCTCCAACATCTGGGGACTGACCACCATGGGGGCTAAGGTGACCCTATGCTGCCCCTTCACCCTGCTGCCCGCCGGGCTGAACCATCGGCAGGACCAGTTTCCCAAGGTGACTATTGAAGCCGACATTGAGCACGCCCTCGACGGCGCCGATATAGTCATGGCCCTGCGCCTGCAAAGGGAGCGGCAGCCAAGCGGACTACTGCCCAGCATCCGAGAATATGTCCGGTTATACCAGCTCACCGAGTCCCGGCTGGCCAAGGCCAAACCAGATGTCATTGTTCTTCACCCGGGCCCGGTAAATGAAGACATTGAGATTGCCTCAAGTGTGGCCCGTGGCCCCAGGTCAGTCATCAACGAGCAGGTAACTAACGGGGTGGCCGTGCGCATGGCCCTGCTCTATCTATTAGCCGGGAGCAGACAACTATGAGCCAACTGCTGATACAAAACGGGCACATAATTGACCCCAGCCAGGGGCTAGACGAAAAAGGCAGCCTGCTTATTCGCAACGGCCAGATCTCGTGGCTGGGCCTGGGAAAATCAAGCCCACCCCAGCCAGATCTTGATGTCATCAACGCCGAAGGGCTGATAGTCTGCCCCGGTTTTATTGACCTCCACTGTCATCTACGGGAGCCGGGCTATGAAGAAAAGGAGACCATTGCCAGCGGGAGCCGGGCGGCCGCCCGGGGCGGCTTTACCACCATCTGCTGTATGCCCAATACCAACCCTCCCCTGGATAACCAGGCCGCCATAGATTATGTAAAGTCAGTAGCAACCAAAGAAGGGGTAGTCCGCATCCTGCCCATCGGCTGTATCTCCCGAGGTAGAAGGGGGCAGGAGCTGGCTGAGATGGCAGAATTGGCCCAGGCCGGGGTGATTGCCTTTAGCGATGATGGCCAGCCGGTAAGGAGCTCGCGCCTGCTGCGCCAGGCGATGGAGTACAGTCTGGCCTTTGGCCGGCCCATTATTGACCACTGCCAGGATGCCGAGCTCAGCCAGGGTGGCCTGATGAATGAAGGCATTATCGCCACCAGGTTGGGCCTTCAGGGCATACCGGCCGCCGCCGAGGAGGTGGCCGTCGCCCGTGACCTGGCCCTGGCCGAGCTAACCGGAGCCCGGCTGCACGTTGCCCATGTCAGCA